>CAMNGN010000077.1 GCA_946538475.1 uncultured Blautia sp. | reverse complement strand
GCAAAGCATGCTTTCCACTCGTAGTAGAGCCAGCAGGAGCCGACAATTGCCTGTGATGCGCGTTCATTTCTGAGCAGATACATGAGCAGGCAGAAAATGTATCCCTTCCAGCCGTAGTCGGCCTTCAGAAAATAGGCAACGATAAACAGTGCGAGAAGCCCCGCAAACTGCAGGGCCCGGTTTTCCCAGAAATATTCGATCACCCACATACCCAGAAAACCGAGAAGAAGGGTGAAGTAGACGTTCTGCTTATCATACTGCATATTTCCGCTGTGCACATAATTCCACGGGATCTCCGAGATCAGTGCAAATATGGCCAGATTTCGGGCGTAGAGCAGGCGGTTATGCGTGTGGATAAAGCCTTCAACCAGAAGAAATACAAAGATAGGGAATGCAATTCTGCCGATGTCGCGGCCTACGGTGTATACCGCATAAGATTTACCGGCAAGCGTAAACAGTTTGCGGCCGCCGAGAGGTATGTACCGCAGGATGTGGGCGGAATAATGGTCGATGAACATCACGATGACTGCAATCAGTTTCAGCGCACTTCCGCTTAATATCTGCATCTTTTGTGGAAAAATTGAAGGATTCTGTTTTTCGGTCATGGAGCATTTCCTTTCCGTTCAATTCATTTTTTTGCACTTTATGTATTCTAACAAAATGTTTTGTCAAAGACAATAGAGAAGAAGACCATCGGACAGATATCATAAATATCTGTGAGTATTATGCGTGTTAATATAGACTAACTGCCATTTTTGTGAGAAAATAGAACCAAGTTGTTAGTTTCCATAGCAACAGTACATACTAACATTTCTGAAAGGAGTATTACAATGATCTATTCACGCGAAGTAGAAGAAATGTGCCCGGTTGCGCAGGGCGTACATCATGGCGCAGCTCCGATTCCGGAGGAAGCAAAATGGGTGCAGGTGAAGGAAGTCAAAGATATTTCCGGATTCACTCATGGTATCGGCTGGTGTGCTCCGCAGCAGGGCGCATGTAAGATGTCCCTGAACGTTAAAGAAGGTATTATCCAGGAAGCACTGGTCGAGACGATCGGATGCTCGGGCATGACTCACTCCGCAGCTATGGCAGCAGAGATCCTTCCGGGACTCACTGTTATGGAAGCTCTTAACACTGACCTTGTATGTGACGCGATCAACACCGCAATGAGAGAACTGTTCCTGCAGATCGTTTACGGCCGTTCTCAGTCCGCTTTCTCAGAGGACGGACTTGCAGTAGGCGCAGGCCTTGAGGATCTCGGAAAAGGCCTTCGTTCACAGGTCGGAACAATGTACGGCACACTCAAAAAAGGCCCGCGTTATCTCGAAATGGCAGAAGGCTATGTCACAGGAATCGCTCTTGACGCTGATGACGAGATCATCGGATATCAGTTTGTAAGTCTCGGAAAAATGACTGACTTCATCAAAAAGGGTGATGACCCGAACACCGCATGGGAAAAAGCTAAAGGCCAGTACGGTCGTGTAGCAGACGCAGTTAAGATTATTGACCCGAGAAAAGAATGATTTCTGTCTGATGAGGAGGTAATATAAAATGGCTTTATTTGAATCATATGAGAGAAGAATTGACAAGATCAATTCCGTGCTGAACAGCTATGGAATCGCTTCTATCGAAGAAGCCGAGAAGATCACCAAAGATGCCGGCCTTAATGTTTACGATCAGATCAAGGGAATTCAGCCGATCTGCTTCGAGAACGCTTGCTGGGCTTACACTGTAGGCGCTGCTATCGCCATCAAGAAAAACTGCCGCAGAGCAGCAGACGCTGCCGCAGCTATCGGTGAAGGCCTTCAGGCTTTCTGTATCCCCGGATCCGTTGCCGATACACGTAAAGTTGGTCTCGGCCACGGCAACCTTGGCAAAATGCTCCTTGAAGAAGAGACAGACTGCTTCTGCTTCCTGGCAGGCCATGAGTCCTTCGCAGCTGCTGAAGGCGCTATCGGTATCGCTGAGAAAGCAAACAAAGTTCGTCAGAAACCTCTCCGCGTTATCCTGAACGGTCTCGGAAAAGATGCTGCTCAGATCATCTCCCGTATCAACGGCTTCACATATGTAGAGACCGAGTATGATCCCTACACAAACGAAGTAAAAGAGATCTCCCGCAAATCCTACTCCGAAGGACTTCGCGCAAAAGTTAACTGCTACGGCGCTAACAGCGTTCCGGAAGGTGTTGCTATCATGTGGAAAGAGGGCGTTGACGTTTCCATCACAGGTAACTCCACCAACCCGACCAGATTCCAGCATCCGGTAGCCGGCACATACAAGAAAGAGTGCAACGAGAAAGGTAAGAAATACTTCTCCGTAGCATCCGGCGGCGGCACAGGCCGTACACTGCATCCGGATAACATGGCTGCAGGCCCGGCTTCCTATGGTATGACCGATACTCTCGGCCGTATGCATTCCGACGCACAGTTCGCAGGCTCCTCTTCGGTTCCCGCTCACGTAGAGATGATGGGACTGATCGGCGCAGGCAACAACCCGATGGTCGGTATGACTGTTGCAGTAGCTGTTTCCGTACAGGAAGCTGCTGACGCAGGAAAATTCTGATTTTCGATTGAATTACAGGGGCAGAGGCGCAGGCTTCTGCCTCTGTTTTTTTACCGTTTTAAGTAAATCCTCTTCTTTATCAAGCACGGCGGATTGTCGGTTGCCGGAAGATTCCTTAACAGATTGCTTCTTGATTAAGAAGCACAACAAATATATAATATTGATGTGTTATCCTTATGGCATATGGTCAAATATAAGGAGAGGAGCCGTATCAAAAATGAGAATCATAGCACTCAGGTGTAACGCCTGCGGAGCCGATCTGCAGTTTGAAGATGATAAAAAAGAAATGTACTGCCCTTATTGCGGTACCAGGCTTGCTTTGGATGACGACAATATTGAGATCACGAATCGGATCGTGGATGAAGCCAGACTCAAGGAAGCCGAGATACGCCTGAGAGAACTGGAATATGCGCACGAGCGTGAGCTCCGTCTGGAGGAAATTCGTGAAAAGCAGAAAAAGACTCACAGGATGTATATCGGAATCTTTATTCTTGCGACGATTGTTTCTTTTGTATTATTTCGGGATTACTTCGTCGGTGCCGTCGTAATCGGTGCGATAGTGCTGGGGATCATGGGTACTTCGGACAAACGGGTACCTGACAAAAAATACGGTGCGTCAGCATCAAAGAAAAATCGTATCGTCGCCCTTGTTCTTTGCATTTTGCTGGGCGAGTTCGGTGCCCATTATTTTTACGTCGGAAAGACAGGAGCAGGTATCCTCTATTTGTTTACTTTTGGACTCTTTGGCTTTGGATGGCTTGTGGATATCGTCAGAATTGCCGTGGGTACATTCAGAGATAAAAATGGATATATTCTGGAATAATTATGATAAAAAACAATCAGATCTACATCGTTCACGGTACAGATTATAAACAGATGGCAGTTTCGCTTGCCGAAGAGTGCTGCCTTGAAGAGCTTATCCCTTCGAAAAATACACGCGTGGGGATCAAACCGAATCTGGTCTCGGCCTCGGAAGCTTCGTTCGGCGCCACCACGCATCCCGAGGTCGTTGCCGGTATTATTGAGTATCTTCAGAGCCGGGGATTTATAAATATCGTTATGCTCGAGGGCTCGTGGGTCGGAGAACGAACAGCGGATTCCGTAAAGGTATGCGGCTATGATGTGCTGAGCCGAAAGTATGGTGTTCCTTTTATTGACACGCAAAAGGAAAAGGGCATCATGAAAGACTGCAAAGGGATGCAGATACCGATATGCAAAGCTGCACTCGATGTCGAGTTTCTGATCAATGTTCCGGTACTTAAGGGGCACTGCCAGACAAAGATCACCTGTGCGCTGAAGAATATGAAAGGCCTTATCCCGAACAAGGAGAAAAGGCATTTCCACGCCATGGGGCTGCATAAGCCGATCGCGCATCTGAATGCGGGAATTCATCAGGATTTTATTATGGTAGACAATATCTGCGGAGATCCCGACTTTGAAGACGGAGGAAATCCGCTCGTCATGAATCGGCTGCTGGCAGCGGTCGATCCCGTGCTGGTCGATGCCTATGTGTGCCGGCTGATGCACTATGAGATTTCTGATGTGCCGTACATCAAAATGGCCGAAGTACTGGGAGTCGGTAATTCCGATCTGTCCTCGGCGGATATCAGAACTTCCGGAGAGCAGGATGAAGAGTACATGCCTTATTCGCGGAAGGTTGTCGAAGTATGCGATCATGTTCAGGAAGTGGACTCCTGCAGCGCCTGTTATGGTTATCTGATCCCGGCGCTGAGCCGCCTTAAGGATGAAGGCCTTCTGGACAGACTGGACACGACCATCAGCATAGGCCAGGGATTCAGAGGAAAGCAGGGAAAGCTCGGCATCGGTCACTGTACACACGATTTCAGCTGTCATCTGGAGGGGTGTCCGCCGCTCGAGACGGATATCTATGCGTTTTTAAAAGATTATATCGAGGGAGTTCGCGATTAAGAGCGGATATGTTTGGAGTAATCACAGTATGATAATTCAGTTTATCCTGATGTTTATATGGATGGGAATAGTGCCTGCTCTGGCAGGAGTGTGCTTTTTGCGAAAAAAGGATACGATTTCGATCGTACAGGCGCTCATATGCGGCTACGCGTATATGTTTGCGCTGGCCGAGGTTTTGTGTCTTCTGATGATGTGCCTGAAAACTTCGCTTAATCTTCTTGCGATCGTTTTCGGCGCCGCCATGGCAGTCACAGCCTTAACAGGGACGGTCAAACTTATCGTTTCTCTGAAAAACCGCCCTCAAAGGGTAAAACATGAGGCGAAGGATTACCTGTTTCTGATCGCGGCGGTCGTTGTCGTGGCTCTGATCTCTGTTTATGTGTCGTTGAACACACATTATGATGCCGATGATGCCTTTTATGTCGCTATGGCAGTCACGGAGCGTTACACCGATTCCATCTACAGGGTCAATCCATATACGGGGCTGGAATACAGGGTGATTCCCATCAGATATGTACTGTCACAGTATCCGACTCTGCTGGCTGTTTTTTCTGTCCTGTGCGGCGGAATTAATCCGGCCGTCCTCGCACATATGGGGTATCCTCTTATCCTTATTCCGCTGGCTTTCATCGTGTGGTATGCGGTGTCCGGCTATCTGTTTCCCGATGAGCCGCGAGCGCAGGGACTGTTCGTGCTGCTTTGTGCAGCGCTGGTCTGGTTTTCCGGCTATTCGATCTATTCCGACGGAATGTTTCTTCTGGGAAGACTGTGGCAGGGAAAAGGAACCGTCGCCGGGATATGGCTTCCCATGCTTTTGTATCTTGGGATTAAGACATTGACAGAAAAAGATTCGGAAATACCCGCTTATGTGCTCTTTTTTGCGGTCATCGGAATCTGCATGCTTTCCACCATGGGATTCATTCTGGGGCCGCTCACTGTGGGATGCCTTACGCTGTACGGAATCTTCAGCAAAAAGAGTGCGAGAGTGCTTCTGACGGGGCTGCTGTGCATAACGCCTGCCATAGCGCTGGCTGCTGCATATCTGATCATCCTTAAGACTTATTTCTGACAGGGAGACCTTGCCATGATGAAATATTTTGGAGATTCCCTCGGTACCTGGCAGGTATACTGGGGCGAGGGATATACAGCATGGCTTTTTGCGGTAAGCATGCTGGTTTTGTTCGTTCTTTCGTTTAAAAATAAAAAAGTACGCAGGTTGTTCGCTCTCGCGCTGATGATGGTCGTCATTTTCTTTCTGCCGATAACGCCGAGGCTTATGGCATATCTGGACGAAGGTACAATATACTGGAGACTGATTTGGGCGATCCCTTATGTTGCGGTCATCGCGGCGGCATTTGTGTCGCTTATCCGCCTGATCCCCAAATTTGAGCTGCAGGCTCTTGTGACACTCGTGGTTGTCATCCTGATCGCAATATGCGGCAAAGATCAGATAAGTGCCGGCAATTTTTTTCCCGCCGAAAACATGGAGCAGGTGCCTGCTTTTGTCGTCTCTATTGCCGAGAACATCAGGGAGGGAGGAACCGAGGACTGCTTTGTGGCTGCAGATGAGACGGTGGCTTCATATCTGCGCGTGTACGCACCGGATATCAAGATGGTGTACGGCAGAAGGGCGGACGGCTGGATAAACAAGAGTGCTTATTATCTGTATCAATATGTGCAGACCGTCGGTGAACATCTTGAGGGAATTCCGGGACTGGCGGACGACGCGACGGCAAACTGCATCGTGATCAGGAACTCCGGAGAGAACGGTGACCGTATTATGGAAACCGCCGGATGGAGGAAGACGGGAGAGGCAGATGTGTTCTCTATCTACCGCAAATAGGCTTGTTTGGGCGGCTTTCGCTCAAATGAGCCGCGGCATTTTTGTCAGGACACAGATTTTTCATTTACATAATACAAGGAAACTTGAGTAAACGACTTTACAATTTTCTGACTATGTGATATATTGTTTTCGAAAGAGAGCTTATCTCTTGTGGTTATATATGCACCTGTAGCTCAGTGGATAGAGCAGTGGTTTCCGGTACCATGTGCGGGGGTTCGATTCCCTTCAGGTGTGTTTTGCCGAAGCTTATTAAGCTCCGGCATCTTTTTGATTTAGGGGAAAGGGGCAGTTAACCTAAGCGAAGGGGGGCAGCATATGAGCGACTTTAAAGATATCGAAGATCTCAAAGAAGAGAACTTTGATGACGTCGACTTGGACGAAGCATATGAAAACGAATATAATGATACGTTTGATGATGCATTAGATGATACGTACGATGAACCGTTTGATGACGATTTTGACGATTTGGATGCAGACGGTGCTTATGACGATGAATTTGATGAAAAGCCCGCAGCGAAAAAAACGTCGGGCAGGTCTTCTAAAAAGTCCGGGAAAGCGGTAAAAAGCAGAAGGAGCACAACAAGAAAAGAAGAATCGAATGATTTTGACGATGCCGATGAGTTTGAAGACGAATATTTTGACGATCAGGCATATGACGAAGAGGAAGAGACACAGAGTGTGAGGCGGAGACAGGAGCCGAGAAGAAGGTCGGCAAGTCTCAAAAAGACCAGCTCGGTGGACGACTTCCGTGAATGGCTGTCGGACAATCTCAGATATTTTATGCTGGGCGGTATCGTTCTTCTGATCATTCTGGTGATCATATTTGCGGTCAGGGGATGCAAGGGAAAAGATCCTTCGGCCGATATCGAGACAGGCACAGAGAGTACGACAACGGTCGAAGAACCGGCCGAGACAGAGCCTGCCGAAGAAGTGATCGCTAATCCGCTCGGAACTGCCGAGACAGGGATCGTGAGCCTTATCAACGAAAGATTTACCGCGCTTGCCGCCGGCGATCTCGAAGGAGTAAGAGCCGTGCAGACGGATCTTTCGGCGGTCGATGAGGCGAGGATCACTGCGGACAGTGCCGTGATCGATTCTTATACCACTAAGAACGTATATACAAAGGCCGGAATGGCAGACGGTGAATATGTGACATACGTAGAGTATGAGGCCAATTATACGGGCTACGGCACTCCGGTTCCCATGCTGGACGAGCTGTACGTGATCACCGGCGGCAGCGGATTCCTGGTAGATTCCGACGCCAAGACCAATCCGGATAAATCGGCATACATGGAACAGCTGAAACAGGATTCCGACCTGAGAAAACTGATCTCGGATGTTCAGGCAGCCCATAACTCGGCGCTTGCTTCCGATCCCGATCTTTCGTCCTTCCTTTCCGGAATGGGCGAAGAGGTACAGCCTTCTGAATCGGCCGGAGGCAATACATCGGGCGAAACTGTCGATGGTGTAGCTCCCGGTGAGAGCGCTCCCGCTGACGGTACGACCATGACCGCTACGACAGACGTCAATGTGCGTTCTTTGCCGGGCGGTGACGAGAGCGAGATCATCGGAGGTATTTCGTACGGAGAGTCTGTAACGGTGCTGGGAACCGCAGGAGAGAACGGTGACTGGTATGAGGTGCAGTACGGCGGAATGACTGGGTATGTGTATAGTGAATATCTGACGGATGCGTATTAATAACTGAAAAAGTGGGATTAGCACTTACTGTGCTAATCCCACTTTTTACTTGTAAGGTGCCGCTGTTATTATCACTTCCGGCTCCGCCACAGTCTCCGCCTGCGCCGACTCATCAAAGGATCCGTCCTCATTCAGGTGATAGATCAGCCCGTTTATCTCGGTATCGCCGCTCATCAGCACTCCGTCGGGACTGAAATAATATGTTTTTCCGTCGAGCTCCAAAATTCCGGTCGTCATAGCACCCGTTTCGGGATTAAGATAGTAGGTTTCTCCGTCGACATCGTGCAGCCAGCCGTGATAATTGCCGCTGTCGGTGACGAAGAACCAGCTTCCTTCCGCTTTGCTCCAGTATCCGTCTGCGGCTTCGGGGCTCACTTCGTATGCCGGGCCAGCTTCTTTTGGCGCTTCTGTAGGGGAAGGTGCCTCTGTCGGCTCTTCCGGTTCGGAAGCAGGCTCGGCTGTCTCTTCTGCCGGAACCTCAGTTTCGGTCTCGGCTTCTGCAGTATCCATGGGTTCGGCAGCCTCATCGACGTCTGTCTCTTCGACGACGGTGAGTGAAGCTGCGCTCTCGCCGGGAATATCGGAAAAACCTGCATCTTTCATAGGAGAAGGGCCTGCCACAGGCTGTGTGACAAAAGTGCCGGTCAAAGCACATATCAGTACACAGAAGAAAAACAGGCCGGGATTTGTGTGTTTTTTATTTTTGTCCATAATTCATACTCCGGTTTCCGCTAGTATCTTTCGGTTACCATAATACAATAAACTGAAAAAAAATACAAGTGAGATGGTGGGTCAATGAGAATCGTACTCATTGCACCACCGGCATGAACAACAAAAAAGTTGATGAATTCACCCAAACGAGATATAATACACTTTAAATATTCGGGAATGAGATAAGATGAGAC
>CAMNGN010000076.1 GCA_946538475.1 uncultured Blautia sp. | reverse complement strand
CTCGAGCTTCCGAAAGCCATATCTCGCGAATCGTGTCACAGTGAAGATCTGCTATATACATAACTGAATTGTTTCCTCCTATCCTGTTTATGCGCCTCAGCCCAAAAAGATTCGGGCATACAATACCGCTCACAATACGATCCGCACATATAACCCGGTAAACAAAACTACCTATGTTCACAGTTCACGGTGCCTGACACCATAAAATCGATTTTATGGTGTCAGACACCGTGAAGTTAGTCCTCACCAAGCTCCTCCAACGACGGCACCTCTGTCTCATACGACTCTTTCCCCAGCTCATCAACGCGGATGCCCCCTGCCTCATGATACTGGAAAAGCTGATCCAGAAGCTCAATCGCTGCCCGAAGTTTTGTACGCAGCAGGAATCCTCCGCTGCCGGTGGCCCGAATCATGCTCTCCGGAGAAATCTCGGGGCTCCATCCGTACGCCCGCCCATGGAATTCGCGGATCCTGTCAATAATCTGCAGGATTTCTTCTCTGGAAAGCGGAAGCAGCTGAGGCGCTTTCATAATCGCGTTCAGAACAGCCTTCCCCGGCTCCTGATCTTCAGGGTATATCTCCGCCAGATTCTCAAACTCATGCTTACCTTCGATCACATCCTCCTCATAAGATGCGCTGAACGCAAACAGGCTGAACGTAGCCATCAAATGCGGATCCGGGTTCAAAAATCGATAAATATTCCGATAAGCGTTCTGCCTTGCTTTTTTCCCAAGACGCCCCATCAGCTCCGCCTCATCCACAAGAATTACCCATCCATTGTATCCCAGTTTCTGAAACAGCAAGCTCATAAAATCAAAGTAATCCTGACAATGCTTTGTCTTGCTGAAAGAAGTGTTGAATTTCACCGTAGTATTAAAAATCCGTTTGTAAATCTTTCGAAGCATCGGATTGGCGATGAAATCACCCATCAAATCTGCCTGAAGCTGAAATTTTTCCTCCTGATCCTCCGTATTAAGGCAGGCTTTGAGAAGATAATACAGCTTATCAGTTTCCAGTTCCTTGGCTCCATACACCAGCAGTTCACTTGCCACCGGACTGTTCGGAGTCATCGCATCCAAAACCTGCATAAAGCCGGGCTGCTCCCTTCCGGGAAGATACGTATTGGCCATCAGCTTCTGATACACCAGATAAAGCTTGTCAAAAGGCGATTCTTTGCTGATCGACAGATACGAAACAACCATATTATTCTCATGTGCCATATTAAAAACAGTGTTCAATAAATGGGTCTTTCCCTCGCCATATTTCCCGGTGATGATCATGCCGCCGGAAGTACCCTCCTCACAAACCGTTTCCAGCTTTTCGGAAAGGCTCTTCATGATCTGCGGGCGCGCCTCCGTAAAATACCTCCCGACAGCGCGCGAAGGGATTCCGGAACGCAGTGCTTCTATCACCCGTCTTGCTTCCATATCAAACATAGGAATCCACCCCCTCATGCTTTTCATCGAAAGAATTTCTCCACGCCTCCCTGATCAGCCCCGGAATACCGGTTCCGGCAAAGCGAGAATCTTCAATAAGCTTTTCTGCCTCGTCCGTAGTCAGGACATGATCCTCATAGGCATTTCTTTCTGCATTCCGCGCGATCTTTTCAGATATAGACACTAAATATTCCGGTGTATAAACCTGATAAGCCAGGGCATCCAAATCCGCAATATCGGTAAACCGGTTGAATTTTTCTCCCGTGATCTCATTCTGTATCCTCATCCAGAGGGCCTGATACGAAGGAAGTCCGGCATTATCATTATCCATAAGAACCCTGTCAAATGCGAATACGAACATGATCCCCCTCAGACTGTCTATATCATCGATCAGCTGCCGAATACTCTCATATGTATCTTCTCTTCGCAGCTTTGTATAATGAATTCCGTCCATACCGCTGCGGCTCTGCAGGATCTCCAGATCATCGATCAATATCAACAGTCCCGAATATCCGCCCATGCGAATAACCTCGGCAAGGGAACGAAGCATATGTCTGGAATTATATTTCGTGATTCTGGCAGGCGACATTCCCAGCGCTCGAAGCAGTGAGAGCTTGACCGTTTTATCGCCCGAAAGCCAGCCAAGAAGCAGTTCCTGATTCTGCTGTTCCAAAATCGGATGTCCCAAAATACTCCCGGTAAGCAGTGAGCAGGCAATGGCAAAGTTATTGTCCATCAAAGGGTTCTGCAGGAACATCCCCCTGAGCTGCTGCCTGATCTCACGCCTCGTAAGCGCATCTCCCAGACCCTGCGACGACAGCATATCAAGAAATGTTCTGCCTTCTTCGATGTCCGTGGGATCATACCCCATAGAAATCACGATCTGATCGGCACATTTTTTAAGACATTGGAGAATGTCACACTGATTCAGGATCTCCAGATAGATCTCCTTAAAGTCATGGAGCCAGACTTCCGTTGCAGAAAAAGACACTGTCCGATAATTCAGCCTGTCTGCTTCCTCCTTCATCACGCGCAGGAAAAAGCTTTTGCCGCTTCCCGGTCTCCCGGTGACAAATTTGATCTTGCTTCCGCCTTCACATATGTATTCTTTCAGATAATGCTCTGTCCAGAAATCCGATAAAAACCGAATGCCTTCTGATGAACCGGTATAATTATCTATTACAGACATATCATTTCTCCTGTTCTCACTCATTCATAAAAACAGATCGTTGTCAGATACTGCTCTTTTCCATACTGATCCAGAATACGGATAGCCTTTCCGTTCTCTCTGCTCGGCCCGAACTGGAACTTTCTTCCGTCTTTTGTCTCCTGACGGCCTTCCGAATACAGAGAATACAGTCTGGCAAGGTCATATGCAAAGCTTTGTTCGTCATATTCTTTTTTAGAGCGGCTCATCGGAACCATCATTTTATAAATATTCTTCAGATAAATATCCGTTCCCGGCCGTTTTCCCATTTTCAACAGGGCCATGTCATATCCAAAGGCAAGCTCTTTTTCGAAAGAATCCGCATTGAACTTCACTTTAGAGAGCTTTTCCTGTCCTGCCTTGACCATCGCGGCAAAACCGGACGGGCGCATGCAGGCCACTTTTTTCCGATTCATGTAAAGGTCCTGGTTTTCCGCGTCGATCCTGACGCGATACGGGAACATTTCATAAACAGGGAAATCCCCTTTAACGTCGACACCGTTTTCTTCGCAGCTCTGCATCAGCTGTCTCGCAAAATCACCACTCTCAAAATATGCTTTTTCATCAAACGATCCCGCGATTTCTCTGAATTCTTCCAGCATGGTCTGAGAAGCACTCAGCATCTGTGACAGATTCTCAGCGTTTTTCCGCAGCATCTTTAAATCTCCGGACTCCGCGTTTTTAGCAATGTTATCCTCGGTTTTCTTTATATTCCTGATATTGTTTTTAAGCCTGGTTTCTACTTCCTTAAGCTGCGAATAGAGCTCCTCGTAATCCATTTTTTCACCTGTTCTTTCATAAAAAAATAACTGAATTATCCCTCTTTTTTTGAGTTATATAGACTTCCGCGTATAAGTATACTAAAATAATAACAATGAGTAAATAGGGCTTTTGCATTATAAGCCTGCAAATTGTTAGTATCCGGGTATGCAGATTATATGTTTTAACGGTCTTTTCAAACTTCTTCATGAAGTCAAAAATAACCGGCATTCCGCTGCGTTGCTTGCCTCTCACCTATAAATGGCCGATTTTACCATCGTTATTTATGACTCGCAGACACTCTTGTGTCTAATTGGCTAATCTTCGGTTAAATTGTTTATTCGCAGACTTAGAACTGAGATCGATAAAGGCGAAAGTGCTTTATCTTCCCGGATTTACAGGTGGTTAAACGGTAACCTGCATTTAGCATAGTTACTTGTCGGTTTCCAAAATGGAGATAAACATGGAACTCTACGAATGGCAAAAAGAATGCTTAAAGAATTGGGCTGAAAATCAGTATAACGGAATTGTAAATGTTGTAACCGGGGCAGGAAAAACTGTGCTGGCTCTTGCGGCCATATCCCTTCTTTCCTCGGTACTAAAGTCCGAAGGAAGACGTCTTCGTGCCCGTATTGTCGTACCGACCACATGGCTTTCCCGGCAGTGGAAAGATGCTTTGGAAGAACATTTTCCCGGGCTTGCCGAGACAGAAGGCATCGGCATCTTTTCCGGGACGCGAAAAGACTCCTTCCGACGTTCCTGTACGATTTATGTCGTGAATTCTGCCCGTTACACCATAACCCGTCACATGAAAGAAGATCTGGAGGAAGGCTTCGATGTCTTGCTGATCGCAGACGAATGCCATCACTACGGATCTCCGGAAAATCGCAAAATATTGGATTATCAAAAGTATCTGAAAGGCAGCGAATCGCATATTTATACGCTGGCTCTTTCAGCCACGCCCGAATGCGCAGAATACGACCGTGTACTGAAACCTTCGTTTGGGGATGAAATATATCGATATGGATTCGAAAAGGCAGTCCGGGAAAGAACAGTGAGTTCATATCGGATCGCTCAGGTAGCTCTGTCCTTTACTTCCCGTGAGCTGTCTGACTACGATGAATTATCGACAAAAATCGCTTATATCGCCACCCGGTTAAAGGAGGAATACCCTTCTCTGAAAAAATTAAGTATAGCTGCTTTTATCAAAGCAGTCAGCCGCCTGGCCTCTCAGGAAGAAGAATTGCCGTCGGCTTATCTGGCACTATGCTTTCAGAGAGCTGACATCAGCCGAAATGCTGAAGCGCGCATCGGCTGCACACTTTCTCTAATCAGGCGACTCAAGCAAAACAAAAAGGTACTTATATTCTGCGAACGGATCTCGCAGGCAGAAGCGCTCTACACCCAAATGCGTGGTTCCGTTTACGGAAAAGTCGTCCGCTACCACTCAGATCTCAGCCGCGAAACCAGGCGTACATCTTTGGAACAATTCCGGTCCGGCGAGGCAAGGATCCTGATTTCCTGCCGCGCGTTGGATGAGGGGATGGATGTGCCCGCGGCCGAGGTCGGCATCGTGATGTCCTGCGAGTCTCAGCAAAGACAGCGTGTACAAAGGCTCGGGAGAATTCTCCGCCGTAGTCCCGAAAAAGACACAGCCGTTCTCTACTACCTCTACGTGTCAGAGTCCTCCGAAGACCGCGCCTATCTTCCCGATCTGACCGACCCTTCGCGAATCTTCTATCTGGATTATCTGAAAGAGGATGACGACTTTCTAAACCACTCCTACGAAGAACTTGCTGCGAATCTTTGGAGCGAGGCCTTAGAGCTGTTCCCCGATGACGACGCCAAACAGCACGAACTTCGCAAATGCCTGCAAGAAGGGCTCGTCCGCCAGGATTATCTTCAGCGCCCCGAATACTGCGCGCAACAGATAACTTCCGCGCAGACTCAACACGAAAGGAACTACTGGATCTGCATGAAACGGCTTTGCGGCATGCGGTGATTGGGCTTGTTCACAAAAAATTCACGGTGCCTGACACCATAAAATTGATTTTATGGTGTCAGGCACCGTGAACTTTCTGTGAACACACCGGATCACTGCTCAGCGACACTGTCGAACTGCTCCTGCAGCGCTCTGATCTCTTTCATCCAGGAAGCAGCGATCACCGACTGAAATTCATACGTGCCTTCGTAACCCTCCGGAATCAATAGATCAGCGGTTTTTTCATCCACCTCATCTGCTTCCCAATCGGGGAGGCTCCAGCTTACACCTGCATCATCCACAACTCTTACGTAGCCCAGAAGAATATCATCAACAACATAATAACGACTTCTGACAGATACCGTAGTATCATAATCGATCACAGCTGCGCGGCCGCTTTCGGACAAATATACATATGCCCCGATCCCGCTATACTCGATCGGGTACACATACATGCACCTGACTTTGCCGTCCAGATATGCCCGGCCCGGTTTCTCCGGAAGCCTGTATACCTTCTGTTCGACCCCACGTTCATCCGTAGCAGGAGTATGATCATGCTTATAGAGTAAATTCGCTTTAAAATTAATAAACGATTTCATCTCGGCCAGATCATAATACAGTTTTGTGACACTGTCCTTATCCTCAATATCCAACGCATCTATCTCGCTTTCGATTCGCCGGTCCAATTCTCGAAACTCCCTGTCTTCCTCGGAATTCTCATCAAGCTCGATGATCTTCTCCCATATCAGCAACCTCTTCTCATCCTTATTGCCTGTATTATCTTCTGCATATACGCCCTGTATACTTGCAAAAAATAACGCAACTACAAAAATACAGATAATTACTGATTCTTTTCTCATATTTTACTCCTCACAATCCGGCTTATCCGACACTTTTATGGGTATTATACAATATTAATCCGTCAACTTTGTTTCGACAAATCCCGCCATTTTGTTCACAAAAAGTTCACGGTGCCTGACACCATAAAATGTATTTTATGGTGTCAGGCACCAGCAACCCGAAATTGTTAACAATAAAACATGGATGTATGATCATTACATAAACAGAATCGGAGATAATAAGATTAAACAAGGAGGTCGAACCATGAGCAAATTAACAGAGCAGATTACTTTCAGACACGGTGCTTCTATCAGGCCGCGCACGGCACAGTCGCCCATGCTTACCAACTCAGGTGTTAACGAATCTGTAAGCGATGAAACGCTGGATTATTATGCAGCCCGTTCCCAATCTGCGGGAATGGTCATTGTAGAATATACAAATGTCAGCCTTAACGGCGGCCCGTCCCGTTCTTGGCCGGAGCACGAACAGCTGGCAATTTACGATGATAAATTTATTCCGGGACTGAAGAAAATTGCTGAGGTTCTCAAGAAAGACGGCAACAAAGCCATTCTTCAGATCTGCCACGCGGGTCGAGAAGCAAACTACGCAGGTGCTCTGGGAAGAGTAGCGGCGGTTCCCTCCATCGTAGAAATGCCCTGGATCGATTATCCGCTTCATATGCTCGAAGAAGACGAGGTGTGGGATATCGTTAAAGATTTCGGCGCAGCGGTGAAAAGAGCGGTCGAATGTGGATTTGACGGTATCGAGATCCATGGTGCAAACCATTATCTGATCCAGCAGTTCTTCTCTTCCTTCTCCAATGTGCGCAATGACTACTGGGGCGGTTCTTTGGAAAAGAGAATGAACTTTGCCATGGAAGTCGCGAAGGAAGTTTTCCGTGTCGTAAAAGAGTGTGCACCGGAAGATTTTATCGTCGGCTACCGTATTTCCCCCGATGAGATCCACGGATCAAACATCGGTTATACCTGGCACGAATCACAGCAACTCGTCAAAAAGCTGACCGAAACCTTCGATTTCGATTACATGCACATTTCGCTGCTTCAGTATGATGCCAAACCGGAAGATTCCGACAAGACATACTGCGAGCTTTTGAGAGAAGTGCTTACGAAAGAGACTCTGCTGCTTGTAGCCGGCGGAATCTCCGCGTACGAAAAAATGCAGGATGCGCTCAACTATGTAGACATCATCACGATGGGAAGAGCTACACTGATCGACCCACAGATCGCTTACAAGCTTCTGAACGGTAAGCAGGATGAGATCTACCTTGAATTCAACGAGGAATCTGTCTCCAAAGCGCACCTGACATCCGGCATCATCTCTCTGGTTGCTCAGGTTCCGGAGTTTGCGATGCCCGGAAATGACTATTTGAAGACGCTGATCGAGGTCGATCTCGGAGAGCAGTTTACGCATACAGGGAATGAAATTATTGAATAAATAAGTCTGACAGTGAGTAACAACAGGGACCATTCTCACTGCCATAACAGTCACGGGGACAGGATTCTTGACTCGCAACAAACCGGAGGGGGGAGCGGGTCAAGGATCCTGTCCCCTTGATTCACAGGCTCCTTGTTCATAAAAAGTTCACGGTGCCTGACACCGTGAATTTGTTCACAAAAAGTTTACAGTACCTGACACCGTGAACAAAATATTAAGCCCCATTTTTCGCCATCCACACATTATACGTCACGATCGACCCGATCACTATCACGGACCCCACCAGCGAAAGAGCCGATATCCTTTCTCCGTAAAAGATAGCAACCCACAGGGGATTCATTATAGGCTCCATCCCGGTGATCAGGCTCGCTGTGACCGGCGGTGTATACTTGATTCCTTCAGAAAAAAGGATATACGCGCCGCCCACCTGAATTATCCCCAACGCAAGCACAGCCGCAATAACCGGGAGCGAGAAGTCGCTCTCTACCGCGCACAGCGGAGAGAAAAGGATGCCGGCGGTCAGCTGTCCCAGAAAGCAGGAGGACAACGCATCGGCCTTTTCTCCGGCGTTCATCATAAATACGCCTGCATAAAAAACGCCCGAAAGCAGCGCGATCAGATTCCCCAGCCAGTTTCCGGCCTGGATCCCATCCACAAAGAAGAGGCAGACACCGGTGAGAACCGCAAAGCAGGTGATAACATCCGCTCTTCGCGGCTTAGCTCCGTAGATGAGGGCCATGAGGAGGATGACAAACACAGGGGCTGTGAATTGCAGAACGATCGCATTCGCCGCAGTAGTCAGCTTATTCGCTATAGTAAACAGCGTGGTTACACCGATCATAGATACAGCTCCGACGATCACCTGCCTGCTTACCATGATCCTGTGCTTTGTTATCAAAATATATATCCCTATGGCAGCCGCCCCGACCAGGTTCCTGGCTCCGTTTATTGCAAGCGGATTCCAAGGAACCAGCTTGATAAACAAGCCTCCTGTGCTAAAGCATACCGAGGCCAGGAAGACACATAAAAGTGCCTTTCTGTTGACAGTCTTTCTGTTATTCATATTATATCCCTGCTCTTTCAACTTCTTCCGGTGTTTTGCAAGTCTTTCCTTATACAAGCCGAAGCCGATCTTAAGGACCCCACCTTCACAAGCGCCCTTTTCTCTACATTTTAATGATAAGCGAGGATTATTTCAATGTAAAAATGATGTCCCCGAACAGACGCGATCCTGAATTTGCCTGCTGCGTTATCGACTGTCGTTGTAACCCCGGTCCAAAACTTCTGTTCACAAAAAATTCAAGGTACCGTGAACTTTTTGTGAACTCAGGCCTCGCGCCGCAGCCGCAGCAGCGCA
>CAMNGN010000075.1 GCA_946538475.1 uncultured Blautia sp. | reverse complement strand
CGCGCGGACGAGCGCAAAAACGGAACACTGAAAATCCTGCAGCCGTTCGAATCGGTGGAGAATGAAGTGGCGATCGCTTTTGAAAATGTATAAAGAATAAGGTGCCGGATGAGCAGAAAAAAAATAACGGTCGTGTGTCCTTCCTTTACGGAAGAGAACAAAAAACGGATGGCAGAAGCCGCCGACAACTTTGGATATGACATTATATTCTATGACGAGGATGAGGCCGCAAAGCAGGATGCTTCGGAATCGGAGATCGTCGTGGGTTCGAGTCTCCGCCTTCTTCGCGCCGCGCCGCAGGCAAAATGGTACTGCGGGACGTTTGCGGGAGTGGATTCCATCATCGATTATGTTCCCGAAGGAATGATCCTGACAAATGCTTCGGGGGCCTACGGCGTCACGATCTCGGAGTACATTGTCATGATACTTCTCGAACTGCTGCGAAGAAGGCCGGAGTACAACCGGATCGTGGAAGAGAAAAAGTGGATCCGCAATCTGCCGATCCGATCACTGTGCGACAGCAGCGTATTGATCCTGGGCACGGGGGATATAGGAAAATATACCGCAAAGAGACTTCGCGGGTTTGAAACGGCCAGGATTATCGGTGTCAACCGCTCGGGAAGAAATCCCGATGGGCTTTTTGACGAGATCGTAAGCGGGGACAGGCAGGAAAGCATTCTTCCCGAAGCAGATATTGTGATCCTGTGCATGCCGGATACCGCGGAAACGAGAAACATGCTCTCGGAAAAGCGGATCGGAATGCTGAAGCAGGGAGCTTATATCGTGAATGTCGGGCGCGGGAGCGCCATAGATCAGAAAGCGCTCATAAAAGCGCTGAACGAGGGACGAATTGCGGGTGCGGGGCTCGATGTGTTTGAAACAGAACCGGTTCCGCAGGACGACCCTGTGTGGAACACGAAGAATCTGATCATGACACCTCATATATCCGGCAACATGTCGCTTGGATATACGGTAGAGAGGATCGTCGATCTGTTTTGTAGTAATCTTGAAAACTATTGTCTCGGAAAGAAAATGACTAACGTGGTGGACAGAAAGAGAGGGTACTGACCGGGGCAGAACATGGAGAAATGATATATGACCGGAGCGGAAGGTTTTGAGATAAGGATCGAAAAAAATGTGAGCGTCAAAGACAGCATGGAGCTGCCCCTGATGGTGGTTTACGTTGCTGCCGGCGCACCTCACATAACCCTCAGAGGAAGAGAATACACCCTTGAGCAGGAGGATATCATTCTGATCAACGGCATGGAACTGTTCTCGGCAGAATCAGGACCGGACGGTGTGCTTTGCACCGTACGTATCGATTACGGCCTGATCTCCTCGGTGACAGGCGACAATGCGGTCGTATTCTCGCTGAACTCTGTAGATGTGCCGAACCGTCCGTACGCGGATCTTCGTGAACTGTTCAGACAGCTGGTATATTTTGAACTGGAAGAGACCGACCGCAGCAGATGCCGTAAAATGAGCCTTTTGTATGAACTTCTGGATATTTTGCTGCTGCACTGTACCGAGAAACTGTCGGGTGACAATGAGAAGGACACAAAGGTACTTGAAGATTCGGGAAAGCTGATCCGGATCTATGCATACGTCAATAAACATTTTCGGGATTCCCTGAGTCTCAGAGAACTGGCGGACATGATGTACACCTCGGCGTCTTCTCTGTCACGATTCTTTAAGAGACAGACGGGGATCTATTATGCGGATTACCTTAACCGCGTGAGGCTTGCCCATGCTCTGGTGGAGATGGAAGATACGGACAGGAGCATCACCCGCATTTCCATGGACTGCGGATTTTCGAGCCCGTCCGCTTTTTCAAAACTCTTTCATGAACGCTATGGGATGGCGCCGCAGGATTATCGAAAATACAGACGGTCCGAAGCGGAAAAGAAAATTATCGAAGATGCCGAGATCAAAAGGATCATGGAGTCACGGCTGAAAGAGATTCATCCGGACAGAAGCTTTTCGGCTCCGGCTGAGGAGACGGTGGTTTCGGTGCAAAACGGAACACCGTTTCGAAATCCCTGGAATATCGTTCTCGATATGAGCTCTCTTTCGGCACTTACCAGAGCAAATGTGCAGTTTCACTTTTTGAATATAGCAAAGGACCTGCACATTTCGTATGTGAAGATCTGGTCTATCTTTGCCGCCGATCTTCGTATCGCAGACGGGAAGACAAAGGGCTCGTACAATTACAGCATGGTGGATAACGTCCTGGATATGATCGTTGAAAATCAGATCGGCGTATATTTTGACTTCGGAAGCAGGCCGAACGTGATCATCGGATCGGGGGATAATACGCTGCTCTCGGAGGAAATCGGAATAAGGTTTGAAAGCCGGGAACTGTGGGAGGATCTGTTTGAAGACTTTATACGGCATATTGTCAGCCGTTACGGATACGATGTGGTGAGCACCTGGATCTTTGATTTTTGCATCGATCCTACATTCCGGGGGAACGGAGACTATTACGAAGATCCCGATTACGACTATCAGAACGTTTTTTCCTTCGGCTTTAATACGATCAGAAGACTCATACCGGGAGCAAAGGTAGGCGGGCCGATGGGAATACCTAACAGCCCGAAGGGTGAAGTCGAAATATTTTTAAAAAAATGCGCAGAGAGCGGCATGTACCCCGATTTTGTCTCCGCGCTTTTGTTCCCTTACCGGCCGACGGATGACGGGACCGGTTTTCGTCGAAACCCGGACCCGGATTTTGAAGTGCGCCAGCTTCGTTCCATGAAAGAGATGATCCGCAGGATCTGCAGCAGAGATATTCCTGTATATGTTTCGGACTGGAACCTGTCGCTCTCAAACCGCAATGTGCTTAATGACAGCTGCGCGAGGGGTGCTTATTTCTGCAGGAAAGCCGGCAGTATGATGCGGTATGTTACGCTGTGCAGCTTATGGGTCGCCTCTGACTGGATCAGCAACTATTTTGATACCGGCAAGATCCTGAGCGGCAGCGGCGGACTGCTGAGCAGAGACAGTATACGTAAACCGGCATACTATGCAATGCAGTTTTTGGGAGAACTGCAGGGAAGTCTGCTGCATCAGGAACCGGGACTGATCGTGACGATGAAAAATTTGAGGAGCCTCCGGGCAGTCTGCGCCAACAGCATTTCGTTTAATGCCGGGTATTATCAGCGGGAGGAAGACAAACTGGCTCTTGAGGATCTGGACCTGGCGCTTTCAGCCGGGGAACCGTTGTCGCGCGAGCTGATCCTTACGGGGCTTCCCGAAGGATGGGAATATACAATAAAGATCAGGAGCGTCAACCGGAATTTCGGCAGTATTCAGGATGAGTGGAAGAGACTGGGCTGCGAGGACGACCTGACCAGAGATGATGTGAAGTATCTGCGGGAAATCAGTGTCCCGCATCTGGCCATGACGAAAGTAAAGGTCAAAAACGGAGCTTTAAAGATCAAGATCCTGATGGATAAACAGGAGTTTCAGATGCTCCATATTTTCTGCAAAGATGTGAGGTAGACGTGAGTCACATAAAGGAGTGAAACAAAGTATATTACTTTGTTGCACTTTTTGTATCGAGAAATGATTTGTGCAACATATGCTGTGATTTGCGCTTCCATTATCGATGCGGCAACGAAGAATAACCGGTAATATTTACTCATGAAAAACAGATAAAGAAATTGACATGATCATGGGGCTGCGGGAGAACGGTGAGGTGGATAACGACCGATGTTCCGCAGTCCTTTTGAGAAGGGAGACGGGTTATGGCAAAGAAAGTACTGGGTGTTTCTTTCGGAAGAAAAATGAGCAACTGTGATATCATGGTCAAACAGGCCCTCATGGAGTGCGAGAAGGCAGGCTGCGAGGTCGCTTTTATCCGCGCAGATGACCTGAACATCACCAACTGCAATGGATGTATCTCCTGCGTTATCGGAATGATCACCGGACGCGGAAGAGGATACTGTGTACGCCACGATGATTTTGACATTCTTGATGAGTGCATCATGCAGGCAGACGGTCTGGTCATCGCATGTCCGACATATGAGACTTCCGTAACGGGACGTTTCAAAACGATCTGCGACAGGATCGGACCGAGCCATGACCTCACCTTCAGAAAAGCTGCCTATGACGAGGGCAAAGCGGCAGGAAAGCCGGAGGAGAAGCTTCCGGATGCCAGAACCTTCAAGAAACGCAGCGCAGCGCTCATCTCTGTCGGCGGCGCTATGACCGAGAACTGGATCGCGCTCACCCTTCCGATGATGTATGAGTTCACCTTCCCGATCGGGATCGATGTTATCGATACCGTTGAGTATTACGGAGCTATGGCTCATGAGTCCGTCCTCGGATATCCCGAGATGATGGAGAGAATGACCAAGGTCGGACAGAACCTGCTTGCTTCGATCAACGCCGAGACCGAGGAAGAGCGTCTTAAATGGCGCGGTGAAGAAGAGGGCGTCTGCCCGGTATGCCATACCAGACTTCTTCAGGTATCCCACGATGGCTGCTCCGTCGACTGCGTAGTCTGCGGAAGCCACGGTACCGCTTCGATCGAGAACGGAAAGATCAAGGTTCACTTTACCGAGGAAGAGCAGAATCGTTCGCGTCTCCGCTGGCTCGGCAAGCTTGAGCACTCCACCGAGATCAAGACCCAGGCTCAGCCTTCGGGAACCATCAAGAATCTGAAAGAGCTGAAGGCACCGTACGCGGACTTCAACCCGGGCGTTTTTACACCGGATGAGAATGCTTTCGGAAACATCAAGAAATAAAGAATAAGACGTAAAGATCAAAAAGAGTCACAAAACAACATTTGTGGCTCTTTTTTCTTTTGTATTTCGAGGAATTCGACTCAAGAACCACAAAAAACCACATATTATTATGTTAATTTTGTTTGGATTGTGACGATATTTTTTGCGTTTATGATTGATTTCCGGCAGGGGGTATGTTATATTAACTATTAGTATGACCCGGAGTGTACGGATACCGGATACGTGGATGGGTCAGAGCGTTCATATATTCCATGAAGGAGGAAGGAACCATGGCGGAAAACTATAATTCCACCCCTACAGTCAAGTCGGAACGAATCACCAGACTTGTAGAAAATCTGTACCGGAAAATGCCCGAGATCGAGGCCGCCCGTGCCATCCTGGTGACGGAATCCTACCGTCAGACCGAGAACGAGCCGATGGTGATGCGCCGCGCTCACGCATTTGAGCATATTCTTGATAATATCCCGATCATTATCCGCGACGAAGAGCTTATCGTAGGCAGCACTACGCTGGCTCCCCGCGGCTGTCAGACATATCCCGAGTTCTCCTTCGAATGGCTGGAGCCGGAGTTTGACACCGTTGCGACGCGTGAGGCCGATCCGTTCTATATCTCTGAGGAGACCAAAAACAAACTGCGCGAGGTTCATCCTTACTGGAAGGGCCGTACAAGCAGCGATCTTGCCACGTCGTACATGACTGCCGAGACACTGAAGGCTATCGAGCACAATGTGTTCACGCCGGGCAATTATTTCTACAACGGCGTAGGTCATATTAATGTAAAATACTGGGAAGTTATGGAGCTCGGCTTTGAAGGGATCATCGCTAAGATCCGTGCGGAACAGGCTACCATGAACGTCGGAGACGGCGATTATGCCCGCAAGCATACGCTGCTCGAAGCCATGGTGATCAGCTGCGAGGCGGTCATTCGTTATGCGGAGCGCTACAGCGAGCTTGCCGCGGCGATGGCCAAGAATACTTCCGACCCTGCACGCAAGGCAGAGCTGGTGACGATCAGCGAAGTGTGCAGAAAGGTACCGCGTAAACCGGCGACATCCTTCCGCGAGGCATGCCAGACCTTCTGGTTCATCCAGCAGCTGCTTCAGCTGGAATCCAGCGGACATTCCATCTCGCCGGGCCGCTTTGACCAGTATATGTATCCTTATTATAAAGCAGACCTCGACAAAGGCATCCTTACGCGAGATCAGGCGCAGGAGCTCATCGACTGCATCTGGGTCAAGCTGAACGACCTGAACAAGTGCCGTGACGCGGCTTCCGCAAAGGGATTTGCAGGCTACAGTCTGTTCCAGAACCTTATCGTGGGCGGACAGACCCGCGAGGGCATGGATGCGACCAACGACCTTTCGTTCATGTGCATCTGGGCCTCCGATCACGTAGGCCTTCCTATGCCGTCACTCTCTATCCGTGTGTGGAACCTTTCTCCGCACGCGCTGATGCATGAGGCCTGCCGTCTTACCAGAACAGGTATCGGCCTGCCGGCATATTACAATGACGAGATTATCATTCCCGCGCTCATGAACCGCGGCATTCCGATGGATGAGGCGCGTGATTACTGTATTATCGGCTGCGTGGAGCCGCAGGTTGGCGGAAAGACCATGGGCTGGCACGATGCGGCATTCTTCAACATGTGCCGTCCGCTCGAGTTTGTATTCTCCAACGGCTACGATAAGGGCGAAAAAGTCAGTATTCAGACCGGAGAGCTTGAGGATCTGCGCACATTTGAAGATTTCTGGAATGCCTACAAGGCCCAGATGGAATATCAGATCTCTCTGCTTGTCAACGCGGACAATTCCATCGACCAGGCACATGCCGAGAGAATACCGCTTCCGTGGCTCTCCTGTATGGTCGACGATTGTATCAAGCGCGGCCTGACCACAGAGCAGGGCGGTGCGGTATACAACTTTACCGGCCCGCAGTGCTTTGGTATTGCCAACGTGGCGGATTCGCTGTATGCGATCAAGACCCTCGTGTATGAGCAGAAGAAGGTCACGCTTCAGGAGTACAAACAGGCGCTGGATCTTAACTATGGCAAGGGCTTTGATGAGTTTGCCATCCGTGACATGACTGTGGCGGTGGTCAATGAGCTCAGAAAGAGCGGAAGAGAAGTGGGGGCCGCCGACATCGCGCAGATGGTGGAGAATTTCCGCAATATGAAGGTCTCCGACGAACTGAAGAAGAAGTTTGATGATCTTCTCGAGATGATCGAGGAAGTTCCGAAATACGGTAACGATATTCCCGAGGTGGACTATTTTGCGCGTGACTGTGCATATCTGTACACCAAACCGCTGGAAAAATATAAAAACCCGCGCGGTGGTATGTTCCAGGCCGGCATCTATCCGGTTTCGGCAAACGTGCCGCTGGGACAGCAGACCGGAGCTACGCCGGACGGTCGTCTCGCGCATACGCCGGTGGCGGACGGTATCGGACCGATGTCCGGACACGATACCAACGGTCCTACAGCTACCGCAAACTCTGTCGCAAGGATCGACCATATGATCGCTTCGAACGGAACGCTGCTCAACCAGAAGTTCCATCCGTCAGCGCTGGCGGGCGAGAAGGGACTCAACGATTTTGAGTCGCTTATCCGTACCTATTTCGATCAGAAGGGTATGCATATGCAGTTCAATGTCGTGGATAAGGCTACACTGCTCGATGCGCAGGCACATCCGGAGAAATATCAGTATCTGGTAGTGCGTGTGGCCGGATATTCCGCATTGTTCACCACACTTTCCAAATCACTGCAGGATGATATCATCAATCGTACGGAGCAGGGCTTTGATTTCTGATGTTACCGTTAGCAGAAGGGTAACCGATAGCTCACAGAGTGGATTATCAGTTACAGGCAAACAGCAAAGTGATTTCCGGTTGTCTTTGCTTTTGCGGCTGCGGTCACCTCTGACCTGTGGACAGGAACTCGTGAAAACGGTTGACAGATCATTTCTGGGGAGATTATATGAGCTACTTAGACACAAAAGGCAGAATTTTCGATATACAGAGATATTCGATACATGACGGGATCGGAATCCGCACCATTGTTTTTCTGAAAGGGTGCGTGCTTCGCTGCCGCTGGTGCTGCAACCCCGAATCGCAGTCCTACGAGATTCAGGAGATGCGGCAGAATAACGGTAAGATCAAAATTGTCGGGGAGGACACCACGGTCCGTGAGGTGATGGAGACGGTCGAGAAGGACCGCATCTATTACCGCAGGTCCCTGGGCGGGCTTACCCTTTCGGGCGGCGAGAGCCTGCTTCAGCCCGAGTTTGCCCGCGACCTGCTGCATGCGGCCAAGGATGCCGGCTTTACGACTGCGCTGGAGAGCATGGCCTGCGCGGACTATGCCCGCATCGAGATGCTTCTTCCCTATCTTGATACGTATCTGATGGACATCAAGCATATGAACGGAGAGAAGCACAGAGAGTTTACCGGCAGGGAGAACTCGCTGATGCTTGAGAATGCCCGCCGCGTGGCCGAGTCGGGGCAGTGCGAACTGGTCATCCGTACTCCGGTCATTCCGACCTTCAACGAGACCCCTGAAGAGATCAGGGCGATCGCGGAATTTGCGGCTTCGCTTCCCGGGGTTAAACAGATGCATATTCTTCCTTACCACAGGCTTGGGTATGATAAGTATGTGGGCCTCGGACGGCCCTATCCGATGGGGGATGTGGAGACTCCTTCCCGGGAGCATATGATCATGCTCAGAGGGGTAGTGGAGAAGACGGGACTTAAGTGTATAATCGGTGGTTAAAAAAACGGCGGCCAAAAAGGCCGCCGATTTTTTTATATCATTATTTGTTGTGGAACGCCGCCCTCTTCCGATCGCGCGAATCGAGAATACGCTTGCGGATACGCAGACTCGACGGAGTCACTTCGAGCAGCTCGTCCCAATCGATAAACTCGATGGCCTGCTCCAGGCTCAGCTTCCTGGGCGGAGTAAGCTTGAGCGCCTCGTCCGCGTTGGAGGAGCGGGTGTTGGTAAGATGCTTGGTCTTGCAGACATTGAGCTCGATGTCTTCGCCCTTGCCGCTCTGGCCGATGACCATGCCGCCGTAGACCTTCTCGCCTGGGCCCACAAAAAGGGTTCCGCGTTCCTGGGCGGAGAAGAGGCCGTAGGTGACGGTCTCGCCTGCCTCGAAGGCGATCAGAGAGCCCTGTTTACGATAGGGGAAGTCTCCTTTGTAGGGAGAATAGCCGTCAAACATCGTGTTCAGAATGCCGGTGCCCTTTGTGGAAGTAAGGAAATCACCTCTGAAGCCGATCAGGCCGCGGGAAGGAATGTTAAACTCAAGGCGCACGGAGCCGTCGCTGGCGGTGCTCATGCCCTGAAGCTCACCTTTACGCTCGCTCAGCATGCGGATGACGGTGCCCGAGAATTCTTCGGGGACGTCGATGTAAGCGATCTCCATGGGCTCCAGCTTGCGGCCGCGGTCATCAAAATGATACAGAACCTCGGGCTTGCTCACGGCAAACTCGTAACC
>CAMNGN010000074.1 GCA_946538475.1 uncultured Blautia sp. | reverse complement strand
CATGATACAAGGCGGAAGGAACCCTCCGCTTTTTCGTGATGCATGGAGGTGCATTATTTGACAGAGTATTTTAAGAAAAACAGATTCGATAAAAAGAACAAATATTACAGTAAGAACAATCGCCGCAGTGCGGCTGAAAATAATAAAGCATCCGGTCAGACAAAGGACTCTTCAGGCAGCAAGTCTAAAGCGTTCAAATTCCGCGGACGTAAAAACAAAAGTGAAGAGAAACCCGTACAGTCTGTCGGAAGCGTGTTCAAAGCGACAGGACGCAACGATATACTGAAGAGAGAATTTAAGAGTACAGCGAGAGAACAGGCTAAACATAACGTTCCTGAAAAGAAAAAAGCCGGTTTAACACCTGCTTCGCCGAAGAAAGAGACGCAGAAGAGTACATTAAAACCGGTAAATGTTCCGGCTCCCAAAAAGGCAGGATCCCGCGGTAAGCTGAAGATCATACCGCTGGGAGGACTTGAACAGATCGGTATGAACATCACCGCCTTCGAGTATGAAGACAGTATAGTCGTGGTAGACTGCGGTCTTTCGTTCCCCGAGGACGATATGCTCGGCATCGACCTGGTAATTCCGGACGTCACCTATCTGAAGGAAAATATCTCCAAGGTAAAGGGATTTGTCATCACCCACGGTCATGAAGACCATATCGGAGCTCTTCCGTATGTCCTCCGGGATGTGAATGTTCCGATCTATTCCACCAGACTTACCCTGGCGCTTATCGCCAATAAACTGAAAGAGCATAATCTCGAAAAATCTACCAAATTGAAAGAAGTGCGGCACGGACAGGTGATCAACCTGGGCTGCTTTGCGATAGAATTTATCAAGACGAACCACAGTATCCAGGATGCTTCCGCGCTGGCGATCTATTCACCGGCGGGCATCGTTGTGCATACGGGTGACTTTAAAGTAGATTACACGCCGGTATTCGGCGATGCGATCGACCTGCAGCGTTTTGCCGAGATCGGTAAGAAAGGTGTTCTGGCTCTGATGTGCGACAGCACGAATGCCGAGCGCCAGGGATTTACCATGTCGGAGCGTACCGTCGGACGTGTGTTCGACAACCTGTTTAACGAACATAAAACATCAAGGATCATCATCGCAACGTTCGCATCCAATGTGGACCGTGTGCAGCAGATCATCAACACAGCCTATCGTTTCGGACGAAAAGTGGCTGTGGAAGGCCGCAGTATGGTCAATGTCATTTCGACGGCGGCAGAACTCGGATATCTTCGCATCCCGGATCAGACGCTGATCGAGATCGACCGGGTAAAAGATTACCCTGATGAGCAGGTCGTGCTGATCACGACGGGAAGCCAGGGCGAATCGATGGCTGCCCTGTCCCGGATGGCGGCCAATATTCACCGTAAGATCACCATCAAGCCGAATGACGCGATCATCTTCAGTTCACATCCGATCCCCGGAAACGAGAAGGCAGTGTCAAAGGTCATCAACGAGCTTACGATGAAAGGTGCAAAGGTCATCTTCCAGGATGCTCATGTCTCCGGACATGCATGTCAGGAGGAAATCAAGCTGATCTATTCTCTGGTCAAACCGAAATACGCGATCCCTGTACATGGAGAGTACCGCCATCTGACAGCGCAGAAGCACGTGGTTGAGGATCTGGGTATCCCAAAAGAAAACATCTTCATTCTCGCCTCCGGAAATGTGCTGGAACTCAACGATAAATCCGCGGCGATCACCGGTTCTGTTCAGAACGGGGCAATCCTCGTCGATGGTCTGGGTGTGGGCGATGTAGGCAATGTTGTTCTTCGCGACAGACAGCATCTTGCCGAGGACGGTATTATCATCATCGTGCTGACACTGGAGAAGCACAGTAATGTTCTGCTGTCAGGACCCGATATCGTATCCAGAGGATTTGTCTATGTCAAAGAATCCGAGGATCTTATGGAACATGCCCGCGAGACGGTAGAAGATGCCATGAACCGCTGCATCGACAGGGGAATCACCGATTGGAGCAGAATCAAGGGTGAACTTAAGGACAGCCTTAGCAGTTATGTCTGGAAGCGCACCAAGAGAAGTCCGATGATCCTTCCTATTATAATGGAGGCGTAAAAATGAACCGAGTTGAGGAACTGACGGAGGAGCTTCTGAACGCCATCAAAGAGAGTGATATCTATAGAGACTATATCAGGGAACAGGCGAAACTGCAGTTGGATCCCGATCTTATGGAAAGAGTCGACAACTACCGCACGATGAATTTCAGGATGCAGCAGGATGCCAGCCGCGATCACTTTACGTTATCCGAACAGGTTTCGCAGGAACTGGCGGAACTCCGCAAGATTCCGGAAGTCAATGCATATCTGGATTCGGAGCTGGCCATCTGCAGGGAACTCCAGAAGGTCTGCCGCACCCTGATCGGCGGTGTGGAAATCATAGTTCCTGAATTGTAATAACGGATGATACACGTACACAGCCGGCATCTGCGCAGAATGCCGGCATTACGGAGGAAAACCTTATGAGCAGTGTAAGGGAAAAGGCAGGGAAAATAAGCCTGTTCATCGCAGGAACCGCGTTTCGTGCAGCGCTGACAGTGCTGGTAGTGGTACTGCTTATCTGGCTTGGCAGAACTGCGTACGATTTTGGGTATCAGGTGTTCAATGAGCATGCGATGAACCCGGGGGAAGGAAAAGAAGTCACTGTCGTGATCCCGGAAGGAAGCACGGTATACGAAATAGGAAAAATACTCGAGAGCAAAGGCCTCATAGAAAGCGCGTATGTATTTGTCGCACAGGAGAGGATATCCATCTATCACGGAAAACTGTTGCCGGGGAGCTTTAAGCTCTACACGTCTTACACTCCGACAAGGATCATGGGGATACTGGCGAAAGATGAGAACCTTGAAGAGGGCGGCTGATGATCACAGACGAAAGAATGCGTACGTACATACGCTCGCTGGACGAAGGCAACACTCCTTTTCTTGAAGAGCTTTATCTGAAAGCAAAAAAAGAAGGAGTGCCGGTCATCCGAAGAGACACACAGAATGTCCTTAAAACTATCCTTAAGCTGAAAAGGGCGAAGAATATACTGGAGGTGGGGACAGCCGTAGGCTTCTCCACACTTCTTATTTGCGAGTACGGTCCGAAAGATCTGCATATCACAACGATCGAAAACTATGAAAAGCGCATAGCTGCGGCAAAGCAAAACTTCAGCGCATCGGGATATAAAGATCGGATAACGCTCATTGAAGCCGATGCGGGGGAAGTACTCCCGAAACTCAGCGGCCCTTACGACATGATCTTTATGGATGCCGCAAAAGGCCAGTATATCCACTGGCTTGCGGATGTGACGAGACTCCTTGCTCCTTCCGGCATTCTGCTGTCGGATAATGTACTTCAGGAAGGGGATATCATCGAGTCGCGTTATCTGGTAGAACGCAGAAATCGAACCATACACAAAAGGATGAGGGAGTATCTGACCGAACTTACGCACAGTCCGTGTCTGACCACATCGATCCTTTGTGTGGGTGACGGACTTTCGCTGAGCGTCAAAGATGAAATGGAGCATAATAATGAAAAAGCCTGAGTTACTGGTGCCTGCAGGAAGCCTTGAGGTCCTGAAGATCGCGGTGGTCTACGGTGCCGATGCGGTATATATCGGTGGAGAAGCTTTCGGGCTTCGGGCAAAGGCACATAATTTTGACAGAGACGAGATGGCAGAGGGCATCCGTTTTGCACATGAACATGGTGTGAAAGTGCATGTGACGGTGAATATATTTGCCCACAACAAAGACCTTGAAGGGATCAGAGAGTATCTGGGGGAACTTAAAGAACTGAGACCGGATGCGCTGATCATCGCCGATCCGGCGGTGTTTACCATGGCAAGGGAAATCTGCCCTGAGATAGACATACACATCAGTACACAGTCCAACAATACCAACTACGAGACATTTCTGTTCTGGCACAGACTCGGGGCAAAGAGGGTCGTGACGGCCCGCGAGCTTTCGCTGGAAGAGATACGTGAGATACGCGCACATGTTCCGGATGATCTGGAGATCGAGACTTTTGTACACGGAGCCATGTGCATATCGTATTCGGGCAGGTGTCTTCTCAGCAACTATTTTACCGGGAGAGACGCCAATCAGGGTGCATGCACACATCCGTGCCGCTGGAAATATGCCGTCGTCGAGGAAACAAGGCCCGGAGAATATATGCCGGTCTATGAGAATGAGCGGGGCACTTATATCTTCAACTCCAAGGACCTGTGTATGATCGACCGGCTGGATGATATCGTATCCGCGGGCGTGGACAGCATGAAGATCGAAGGCCGGATGAAGACCGCACTGTATGTCGCAACGGTCGCCCGGACTTACCGAAAAGCACTGGACGATCTTTTTACGGATCCAAAGATCTACAAAGACAATATGGATTGGTACCTGGATCAGATCTCAAACTGCACTTACCGGCAGTTCACGACCGGCTTCTTTTACGGAAAGCCCGACGCGGACAGTCAGATCTACGACAGCAATACATACATCAAAGAGTACACGTATCTCGGCTTTGCCGAAGAGATCACACCGGAGGGGCTTGTCAGGATCACCCAGCGCAACAAATTTACGCGCGGGGAGACGATCGAAGTGATGAAACCCGACGGAAGAAACATACAGACTGCGGTCGAGGCGATCTATGATGAGGAAGGCTGTGAAACAGAAAGCGCGCCGCATCCTCAGCAGAAACTTTATGTGAGGCTGAATGCAGATGTCGATAAATATGACATCCTGAGGAGGCCCGAGCAAAACGTATAGCAAAACGGAATGCGAAATACGTAAAGGGTGGGAAGATTGAAGACGAGAATTAACCAGCTGCTCAGGGGTGAATTTGAATATGAGACACCGGAACTTCTGTTTTCGCAGGAGAAGGTTTTTGTGACGGTGCGTCCGGGCGAGACCGCAAAAGGGGAGATATACCTGGGAACGGATGATGACAGAAAGATAAGAGGCTATATCACTTCATCCGACCGAAGACTTGTGCCGGGCCTTTCTTCTTTTTCGGGGACGACGATCCGCCTGCCCTACGGTGTTGACGGGATCGGGATGGAGCCCGGAGAAAAAAGGACGGAGTGGCTCTGTTTTACCACCTCGATCGGAGAGTACAGGCTTCCCTTTGTGATAGAGACCGCACGGGAAACAGCGGGATCATCTTCGGGAGAGATCACCACACTCGAAGAATTTGCCGAACTGGCAAGACAGAACTTCAGAGAGGCGCACCGCATATTTACTTCTCCCGGGTTCAAAAACCTTCTGAAAACGTGCAAAGGTCCGGAGCTTTCTGTCTATTCCGGCCTTTCCGAAGCACCGGTCACTTACCGCAATGTGGAAGAATTTCTGGTTGCGCTCAAACTGAAAGATAAAGTGGAAATCTCGCTTACAGATTATCGGCGCGAACTGTATGAGATTGGCGAGTCTGTGTCGGATTCCGTCACGATAACCAGAAGCGGATGGGGGCATTTGAGGCTGGAGATCGAGACGGAGGGCGATTTTATCGAGGAAGTCAGAAGTGTGGTCTCCGATGAAGATTTTATCGGTAGTACATACACGCTGGATTATGTGATCGATCGCGAAAAACTCGGCAAAGGAAATCATTTCGGCAAGATCAGGATCAGCAGTTCTTATCAGACGCTGACTTATGAGATAGAAGCTTCGTGTGAGATAAAATCAGGGCCGGATCTGAGGATGGCCGAAAAGAAACGCCGTCTGGGTATTTGCAAAGATTATATCGACTATCGCACGCATAAAGCTGATATTTCGGCCTGGATCGTGGGAAGTCATTATGAACTGAACCGGCTGAAAGAGTCGGGATGCGATTACCCCGAATACATATTATATGAAATTTATCTGTTCCTGCAGGAAGGCAAGATCGCGGAAGCAAAGGATATGCTGGTAAACTTCGGTGACAGGTCCTACGCAAAGGATGATCTGGAGATGGCCGGGGTGTATCTGTACCTCTGCACTGTCTCGGGGCTTTACAAGGACAGGCAGGGAGCTCTGCAGAGGATCCGGGGATTTTTCCGTCAGAAAGAGGACAGTCTTTGGCTGATGCTTATCCTGATCACCTTCGACCCGGAATATACTTCTTCTCCTTCGGCCGTTCTTTCCGCACTGGAGGAGCTGTTCAACAGAGGCGTGCGCAGCCCCTTTATGTATGTAGCTGCGCTGGACCGCATACGTAAAGACGAAAGCCTGCTGAGACGTCTGAATGTATTCTGGACGCAGGTGTTCCTTTTCGGCGTTCGATACGATTACATCACCGAAGAGCTGGCCATGCGTTTTGCCTACCTCAGCGGTTATGAGCGGAAATACAGCGAATGTCTGTACCGGGCTCTGGCAGGTTCGTACAAATTATATCCGTCGGATGATACGCTGGAGGCGATCTGCCGCCATATCATGATCGATAATCCGCGCAGACGCGAATATTTTCAGTGGTACGATCTGGCGATACACAAAGGCATCAGGCTTACGAGACTGTATGAGTATTATATGGAAACTCTGGATATCTCGTACCGCAAACCTCTGCCGATGCCGGTCCTGATGTACTTTAACTACAATAACAGCAGTATGGGGGATGCGCGAAAAGCGTATATTTATGCCTCCGTGACGGAAAACCGTGAAGCTGACCCTGCGTCCTACAACGCTTATCGCGAAGCGATAGAAGAGTTTACAAGAGACCGTCTGGCGGAAAGGAAGATAAGCGAAGATCTGACCGTACTCTACCGGGCGTTCATTCCGGCCCCGGAGACACAGGAAGAAGCGGAAGATATGGCATCGATCTGCTTCAGCAGGCGCCTGTACTGCGATGACAGGAACATGCGGACGGTGATCGTAAGGCACAGACAGCTCGTGCGGGAAGAAGTCTATCCTCTTGTACGGGGCGTGTGTTTCCCCGGGATCTACACGAAGGACGCGGCCATACTTTTCGCGGATTTCAGGCAGAGGCGCAGCGCTTCATCGGTCGATTACAGCCTGAACCCGCAGCTGGATGACAGACTGCTTGTTCCCCGGATACTCTCGATGGGTGTGGAAACGCCGGGGCTTCTGCTCTCGTACTGTGAGTCGCACGAGATCACAGAAAAGAATCTGAAATACTTCAGATCGGTGGTAAACTCTGACGAATTCACCGATGAATACCGTGATTCGATCCGCAGCAGGATCCTCCGATTCTACAGGAGCGATATGCGCGGCGAGAGCATGGAACTCAGGCTTAAAGAGATGGACCTCAGGGCATATGCAGCGGTAGACAGAAGGACACTTCTGGAAGTGCTGGTGATGCGCGGCCATTATACCGAGGCTTATCGGGTCGTAGAAGAGTTTGGCACAGAAGGGCTTGACGCTTCTATGCTCCTTAGGCTGACCAGCCGTATGATCCTTAAATCGGAGATGAAGGAGGACGAGGAGCTGGTTGCGCTTGCTTCTGAGGTGTATAAGAACGGCACATACGATGAGCTGATCCTTAAATATCTTATGGAGCATCGGTTCGGGCCTGTCGACGATCTGATCCGCATCATGAAAAGTGCCCGCGGATTCGACCTGGATACATATTCCTTTGAAGAGAAGATCCTCAGCCTTCTCATGCTGACGCAGGATTATCGGAAAGAGGGAGAGGCGATCCTGGAGCATTATGCGGAGATGGCGGGCAAGGAGCGGATCATAGGTGCATATTTGACTCAGCTGTCCTACGGGTACCTGGTCAAAGACTACAATATCACACCGTTTACACGCAAAATACTCGAAAGATCTCTGCGGTATAAATGGCCGGTGGACCGGATCTGCAGGTACGCGCTTCTGAAAGCTCTGGTACGGGAAAAAGACCCGCGCGGCCGCTATGACGGGCTCAAGAAGGAACTTCTGGAGGAATGCAGACAGAGAGGATACATTTTCTCGTTTTTCCGCCGCCTTCCCGAATCTCTGCTGAGTCTGTACCAGCTGGATGACAAGACGTTTGTCGAATGTCATGCCGATCCCGGCGCCAAAGTCACGCTCTATTATCTGCACGAGACGGGACTTGTCCCCGAGACCGAGTACCGCTCAAAGCCTGTACCGCTCATGTATGAAGGAATTTTCTCTTCTGTCTTTACCCTTTTCTACGGTGAGACACTCAAATACTATTTTGAGATCGAGGAGAACGGCAGTGTGAGAAAAACGAGTGAGCGGACTATCAAGATGAACAAAACAGAAAACGGGAAGAGCAGCAAATACCATATGATCAACCGTCTTCTGGCAAGCCATATGCTGGGTAAAGATAAGGAGACCGTCACAGGGCTCAGACAGTATCTGAGGCAGCAGCAGTACGTGGAGCAAATGTTCGTGCCGGAAAAGGCAGGAAAGCCGGGCAATACTGAGAAAGAAGGAAAACGATGAACGAAATCAGAAATCTGCTCATCGGCATCGATTTCGGAAAAGTGAATACACAGATCTGCTGTTATGACCGAAAGGCGGACGAACCCAGATCGCTTTCCGTGAAAGCGGGAGACGGCTCATACGAGATCCCCACAAACCTTGCCAAAAGACCGGACAGTTCCGATTATCTTATCGGAGTCTCCGACCGGCAGGCCGAAGAAAGCGGGGCATCATTCGTTAAGGATCTCTACGAAGTCTCCGGGAAAGAAGAGAAGGTCCGCATAGGTGATGAAGAAAAAGACCCATGGGAGCTGACCGCCCTGTTTTTGAAAGGAGTGCTGCGCTACCTTGGAGTCGCGGATCCTGTCAAAAACACCTCCGCAATAGCTGTCGCTGCCGCCGAACTTACCTCCGCACGCGTAGAGAACCTTAAAAAGGCGTGCACCGATCTGGGTTTTTCCGGAAAAAAGCTGATCCTGCTGGACTATGATGAGAGCTTTTATTATTATGCCATGACGCAGAGAAAAGAGCCGGTGAGCCGGAGCGTGGCATGGTTCTGCTTTGACGGGAACAATGTGGAATATCGCAGAATGACACTCCGAAGAGATCTGAAGCCGATCAGAGTCATGATGGATGAGCCGGTAAAGACCGAACTGCCGGAGAAGAACGAGGCAAGAGACGAAGCCTTTGCCATTTTTATCCAGAAGACACTCGGTCAGGAGATGTTCTCCAGCATTCAGATCACAGGTGAAGGCTTCGATCAGTCCGCACTCCCCAGGTCGATCCGGATCCTCTGCTTTGGCAAACGCAAAGTCTATTTTGGAAACAACCTGTACGCAAGAGGAGCATGTGCCGCCGCAAAAGAGCGGACGGCAAACCATGACCTCAAAAACTTCCGGTTTATC
>CAMNGN010000073.1 GCA_946538475.1 uncultured Blautia sp. | reverse complement strand
TTCGGCCCAAGATACTTAAAGCTCAGCATCGTAATATCGTCGAACTGATCGGCGCCCTGTGTGAACGCCTCGATTCCTTCCGTAACGTTCTTTATGATCTCCTGTGGAGAAGCATCAGGATTCTTGTTGAGTGCCTCAAGCATACGCTCTGTGCCAAAGAATTCGTTTGCGCTGTTGTTTGCCTCGGGAACACCATCTGTATACACAAAAATGCTGTCACCCGGATCAAGCTTGAAGGAATGCTCGCGGTAAGGAGCATCCTCGAATGTAGCCAGCGCGATCGAATGCTTGTAGGTTACCAGAGCATATTTTCCGCCGGGACTTCTGCGGGCAGGATGCTCATGCCCCGCGTTGAGCGCGATACCCTCTCCGGTGGAAAGCTGCAGCACGCACACCCAGGCGGTGACAAACATATCTGTACGGTTTCCTTCAAGAAGCTGATTGCTCACGTTACGCATGGCCTCGCCCAGCTCTTCCTCGGTCTGTACACGATTCTTGATCAGGATCTTGGAGATCATCATGAACAGAGCGGCAGGCACACCCTTGCCGGACACGTCAGCCATGACCATGCAAAGATGATCGGGGTCACAGAGGAAGAAATCGTAGAAATCTCCGCCCACTTCTTTTGCCGGTGTCATGGATGCATAGATGTCGAACTCGTCACGCTCGGGATAAGCCGGGAAGATGCTCGGAAGCTGGCTCGCCTGTATCGCCTGTGCCATCGAAAGCTCGGCGCTTATGCGTTCCTTCTCCGCGGTAACACTTCTGATCTGCTCCATATACTGAACGGTCTTCCTGGAAATATCCGCGAAGGACTCCGCCAGCACCTCTATCTCATCTCCCGTTCGGAAATCATCTTCCATCTTGAACTGCAGATTGGTTCCGTTCAGTTCTGAGATACGCTTTGTCATTTTATTCAGCGGACTGACGATGCGCTTTGAAACGTAATTTGCCGCCCAGATTCCTCCTGCACAGATAAGCAGCAGAAGGATGATGGTCATATTACGGCTGTTTTTCTGACTGCCACGGAAATTTTCTGTCGCATTTTCGGAGATTTCTGTGAGCTTCTCCTGCATCATGATCGCCGACTGCTCGGTCGCTGCCTTGTCGACCACCGAGAGGATAGCCCATCCGGTCGTCGACATCTTTCCCGCTGTAACGTAATAATCCTTACCATCTATATCGACTTCATGGGTGGAAGTATCGCCCGAAAGAGCATCTGTAATGCACTCTGCCAGCTCACTGTTCCCGGATTCGCGCAGATCCTCGGCCTCCGAGGATGTCCGTTTGGCGAACTCGCCTTCTTCCCTTGGGGAAAATATAATATGACCTTCCTGATTTACAATGCACGTAAAAGAACCGTCTTTATCATTGGCCTTTACTGCTTCATCCATGGAATCGAGGAACAGATCGGCACCGATCACAGCCGCCACTTCTCCGTCCTTGTACACGGGCTTGGCGACAACTATGCCCACCTGCCCGGTAAAGGCGTCCTCCATCACATCGGAAAAGAAGAGCTCCCCTGTTTCGACGGCTCCCTTGTACCACGGACGGTCTGTGATGTCGATGTGCATCGGGGTTCCGTCCTCGTCAAACTTGCCTCCGGAATCCTCATCGGTGATGAGAAACGCCCCCTCGGGGAACCCGAGCAGACATGAGTTGATGCGGGACCTCTGATATACAGATAAAAAGAAATCCGACATGTTCATCATAAGTCCGACTTTGTCGACCAGTTTGGCGTCTTTTTCATCCACGCCTTCCGCTGTGACGAACTGTACCGTGAGCTCACCGTCCAGACTTGCGTCGGGCGGCAGATATTTCTTTCTGGTATATTTCCGGGGATTCTCCAGTAGCATGGAAGCATAATCCCCCATGATCTCTACCGCCTCTGCCGCGCCGCGGAAATACTCGTCCGCAACGACAGCCTGCAGCATCGTGCTTTCGCTCGTGGCATTTTCGACCACGGCATGCATGGTCTGTGAGGAGATATCCGAGATTGCCTGCATCTGCTCCTCCCCGGATTCCCCGACCACTTTGCTCAGATTATTATACTGGTAGACGGTGATCGCGGTATAGGCTCCGACCAGCAAAATGATCGTCACCAGCACCAGATTGAACACCTTGTGCTGGATCCCGCCGATCACCAGATTCATTACCTTTCTCATACCTTGTCACCTCATGCTTTATTCTCAAGTGTCTGTCTTGCGACAAGGTCGGCAAAGATGCCGCCCTTCGCGATCAGGTCTTCATAAGTTCCGTCTTCAACGATTTTTCACATTTTTTACCCCATAATGTCATTGTTAACCGGCTGTGCGGGTAAGAACCTGTGCTATAGATTATAAAACATCAACAAAAGAATAGCAAGTAAGATGTCAGTGAGTCAAAGCGGGCAGGCCACCCGAAGGCGCCTGCCCTGCTTCTCATTTTTTTCAATTGTCTTCAAAAACAACATCCTTCAGAATATAATGGAAAGAGGGGGATGAATAGCCGCTGTTCTCCTGATAGCCCTTGTTCAGATCGATCGTATCTTCTTCATTGTGGGGATCGACCCCTGTGTAATCGCCGCGGAAGACCTGGATCTTTCCTTTCTTCAGGGCTTCGATCGCATCCTCCATCTTCTCTTCCGTCCCGTAAGCCGCGATATGGCTGTTCAGCTCCAGCATTTCGACCCAGTCCAGTTCAAAACCACCGCTGATATCATTGCCGTGCACTTCCCCTTCCACATGCTTCTCTATGACTTCCCCCTCAAGGAGCGCGTCCACTGCTCCTACTATGTAAGGGGTCCAGTTGATACAGGTTCCGGTGATCGAGGATGAAGGTGCGACATCCAGCATTCCGGTGTTATAACCTATATGATATACACTCTGCTGTGTGGAGGCATCCTCGCAGGCCAACGCGGGGCCGATCGTGTCGGTATGCTGTCCGATGATACGGCAGCCCTCCTCGATCAGTCTTTCAGCCGCATCTCTTTCACGCGAGTAGCTGCCCCAGGACTGCGTGTAGCGCACATGCATGACCGCATCCGGGCAGACCGAGCGCACTCCCAGGATGAATGCGGTGAAGCCCGAGATCACCTCGTCTGTGGGATAGGCCGCCACATAACCCACCAGGGCCTCCTCCCTGCTTATCACTCTGTTGTCGATCATCTCGTTGAGTTTAAGGCCGGCAGCGATCCCGCTCACATATCTGCCCTCATAGACCCTGCCTTTGAAAGTGTGATAGTTGTCCGGGGCATTTACATCCGGACTGTTGCGGTACGAAGCCTGACAGAACTGTACCTCAGGATATTCGGGAGCCAGTTCTTTGATCTGTTCGCTGTACCCGTTGGTAAAGATGATATCGCAGCCGCTCCGGATCAGTTCCAGCGCAGGAGTCTCGGCGTCTTCCTCACGGACATTGTTCCTGGAGAATACTTCTATACGACCCGGGTACGTCTCCTTCAACGCATACTCCGCCAGCGCAAAATTGTATGTGTAGGGTGTGCTTTCATCACCCTCATAGATGAATCCGACTTTCAGAATGCCCGACTGAACGGGCCGCCGCCCGTAGGCAAGCGCGAATGCACCGACGACCAGAAGGGAGGTGATGAGTGTGGTAAGATATGCTCTTCTCATGATTTTCCCTCCTGTTTTTTATCGGCATCCGCTTCCTGTTCCTGCATCTCCGGGTACATCGATTTCACATCGATCACACCCTCATCGATCAGCTCCAGCAGAATGTCCACACATTGCGGGTCGAACTGTGTCCCTTTGCAGCGTTTCATCTCGCCCAGCACATAGTCCAGGTCGAGCTGTTTTCTGTAGACACGGTTTGCCGTCATCGCGTCAAACGCGTCAGCCACACCGATAATTCGGCCATAAAGCGGGATCTCTTCTCCTTTAAGTCCATCCGGATATCCTTTTCCATCGTACCGTTCATGGTGATATCTGGCACCCTCGACCACATGGTCGATCAGCGTAAAGCCTTTCAGAATGTTGCTTCCCTGAACGACATGGGATTTCATGATCGCATATTCTTCGTCGGTAAGACGGCCCGGCTTGTTCAGCACGCTGTCGGGAATACCGATCTTGCCGATATCATGCATGCGGGCCGCATGCCGCAGGTTCTCACATTCCTTTTTGCTGAAGCCCATACGCTGCGCGATCTGCACGGCATAGATGGAGACCCGGTAGGAATGCTGGCTTGTGCTGGTATCCTTGGCATCCACCGTGTTGGCGATGGCCATCATCGTCTCGTTGCTCATGCGGATACGTGCCTCCGCACGGTTCAGTGCCCGCTGAGTGAAGAACCAGGGGATCCAGGCCACAAACAGCATCGCAACGCCGACCACATAGAAGATAAACCAGCTTTCATCGTAGATCTCTTTTTCTTTGATCACGCGGAAGGTGCGTTCTTCCAGAATATTCTCCTTGTTGTTATCGAACACAGCCAGATGCAGCGTGTAATCGCCGGACGGAATATTGGTATAAGTGATCGAAGACAGATTGCTCTGCGGCATGATGTTCCAGTCAGGATCTATGCCTTCCAGATAGTAGCCCGCATTTGGATCCTGGACCGTGTAGTTGATGATCTCGGGGAACAGCTCCATTTTGCGTACTCCCCTGCCCACGCGGATCACATTGCCGCGCTCTATCCTTCGCATATTGTTGTCGAGACTCACGGATGTAAGGTTCATCCTGTAAGAGCGCGTCGAGATTGCATAGCGATCGGTGTCAATGATAAACATGCCCTTGTCACAGGAAAGGAAAAGATCGCCCTCATCGTCGGCATAGTTCCACGAATTGGCTGTCAGCGCACTGTTCAGACCTCTCCGGGAATCCAGCAGGTCGTAGGTCATGTTTTCTTTATCGGCGACCAGATCGTCACGGCTGACCACATAGATGCCGGCGCTGCTCGTCACAAACAGCGTCTCTTTATTTTTTACCCAGATATCATAATTGTTGAAATAAGGGAAGTTTTTGATACTGCGGATGCTGAAGTCTTCTTCCAGATAGCACAGACCGTTGCTGGTCACCAGAAAAACGCCGTCCGTCTTGGGATCCTTTATGCTGCGGAGAATGACGCCCGAACTCAGCCCGTCTTCGCGGGTCAGCATATCGACGACTTCCCCGTCTTTGATGATGGCTATGCCGTCACCGTCCGTACCTGCAAGGATCCTGCCGTCCGGAAGTTCTGTGATGGTAAGGATCATCGAATTGATCAGTCCTTCCATATAGCCGATGGTCCTCGTCACCTCATGATCGCTGATAAAACTCAGGCCGGTGTCTCCTGCTGCCAGGATCGTTCCGTCCGACAGTTCCACGGCGGCTCTTGCCCGGTTTCCAAAGCTTCCGTTGTCACTGTTGTACAGATGCTGTGTGCCGTCCTGCTCCACTTCAATCAGTCCGCCGCCATAGGTACAGATCCAGAGACTTCCGTGAGAATCCGCAAGGAGACAGCGGATACGTGTTCCTTTGAGCTGCTCTGTCAGTTCGTTCTCCACGCGCTCACGGCAGCTGCCGTCCACGATATCCAGCCCTCCGTCCGTGCCGATATACAGATTGCCCTGCCATTTTTCAACCGTATTGACTACCCGGCTTTCCATCCCGATCGTACTGTATACATCACGAAAAGCCGACTGTGCCATTCTCAGAAGGCCGAGGCGGGAAGAAGTAAACCAAAGATTTCCCTGGTAGTCGATGAGGGCGTTATCGATGGAATTGTTGAATTCGTTGACATTCACCGAATGGAGATGCCCTGCCGGATCGAGATAGCCGATCCCGACATCCGAAGCGATGAACATTGTCCCGTTATCCAGAAAATAGAAGTCATTCAAAGATTCGAGGCCACGGCAGTGCATGGCTCTCTTTTTGACGAAACGACCCGAGGACACATCATATGTATAGATGTGGCTGCCGGATGTACCTGCCAGCAGTCTGCCGTCCGGAGAGAATGTACAGCAGGTAAATATCTCATTATCACCCAGCTGCAGGGAGCAGAGGATCTGCCCTCCTTTTATCAGAAAGAGGCGTCCGTCCGAAGTTACCGTCGCCACATTTCCTTTTCTGTCCGCAGTGATCACATCGGCAAAATTTACTTCGCTGAATGTGTTGACCTTTCTCAGACCGTTGCGCAGCGCTACGACCTGCATACTGCTCGTGGTCCCCACATAGTAATAGCCGTCCGCACCCTGTATGATGCAGCGGACCGAGTTGGATGGAAGTCCTTTCGCTTCATCGATCACGTTCACGACCTTTTCGTTGATGGCAATGGAAAGACCGTTATCGTTGGTTCCGATCCAGAGTCTGCCTTCATCGTCCACGTACAGGCAGTTTACGTTATGTACAGATTCATAATTGTCCATCCACCTGAATTCGCGTCCGTTATACCGGTACAGTCCGGCGTAGGTGCCGATCCACAGGATACCGTCGTTCGTCTCCGCGATATCATTGGCTTCACCGCAGGGAAGGCCGTTGTTGCTGCTGAAAACTGTCTGCACGTAGTCGTCGTAATCAATAAGATCTTCCTCAACAGCCTCATCTCCCGAAACTTCTTCGGCAAATGTGTCCTGAGGGACAGTCGAGAAAGCGAGAACCAGAAAAAGTGGAAGCACCTTGAACACCTGTCCGAAATCGTCGGTTATCATTTCTTCCTTTTTGCCGCCGAACCGGTTTTTTATACTCCGGTAGAGCTTAAGCGCAAGATAGAGGGCAAGGAGCGTGAGGAATTTATCGAGAAAATCCACATAGAACTGTCCTATCGTATCTGCCACGACCCACGGGCATCCCCGTTCCATAAAGAAGTGAGCCACACCGTCTCCCCAGATATTTCCGGTAGAGCCGTTATTTATCATGACATTCAGCGGAACCGATACCGCTACCGACGCGAGGGCGATAACGGCACTGATGCTCATCGTCCCGAACAGTGTTTCAAAGACTTTCTTCTTTGCTCCATAACCAACCACAAGACCGATCATGATGTTCGTAAAGGCATAGATGTAAGAAGTATGATTGACCATACCATAAATGATATTCGATGCTCCGCCCACAATGGCACCGCAGACCGGGCCGCCCGCATAAGCGCACAGCACCGTGCCGAAGGAATCCAGCCAAAGCATTAGATTACAGCTTTTTGCGAATAATCTTCCTTCTCCGTTCAGGAAAATGCAGAACACCACAAAAAGAACAATCTTGTAGGTTTTCCAGTTTTTCATCGACATACCCCCCGCCGCTTTAAAACAAACAGGCAATACCGTTTACCCTGTCCGAACGGAAGATGCAGTTATTCTTCCAGTCCCAGTTCTGTTGCATACTTCTCATATTTGTCATACCATTCCTGATACTTTCCGGATTCCAGCACTTCGTCGATCACTCCGTTTACAAAACAGATGAGCGGGATCTCTCCTTTTTCCGCAGCCACGCGGTCCCCTTCGTACTGCTCTTCTATCGGGAAGGTGACCTCGGGAACCAGCATCAGGCCGCATCCCGGGTTACTGTCGATGTAGGCCTGCGCGCTTTCAATGTCCACTATGGCAGCATCGGACGTGCCTTCCTCGACAGCCGTGTACACTTCCTGAATCGTGGAGACTCTGAGGAACTCTTCATAACCGAGGATATTGTCCGCCCCCAGGGACTCCTGAAGGCTGCCCCTCTGGGCAATGAGTTTGTGCCCCGAAATGTCATTGATACTTTTGATCTTTTTTCCGTCCGTTTCACGAATCATAAGGGAATTGGCGTCCTCTCCCGAAACGTAATAATAGCCTTTGGAGAGTTCCATCATCTGGGCTCTGCCGGGTGTAAAAGCAAGAGCCGAAATTGCCAGATCGACCTCACCCTCGGAAACTGCGGTCAGCACCTTGGTGAATTCCATCGGTACGATCTCGAGCTCCACTCCCATTCGCTCCGCGATAAGACGGGCCAGCTCCATATCGGCGCCGACATACTGCTCCTGTCCGGAGAGCGAAGGGTCGATAAACTCCTGCGGGGCAAAATACGGCTCGGTAGCTACAACAAGTTTTCCCGCTTCTTTGATTTCCAGAAGCCTGCCTTCGGCATTCTCCGGAATGCCGTTTGATACATCCAGCGAGTTTTCCACATAGTTCCATTCGTTTTCTACGTACAGATAATCTTCCTCCTCTTCCCCGGCAAACGCGGCCGAAGGAACAAGCAGGATGCCCAGGCACAAAAGCAGTGCCGGGAGGGATTTTCGGATGTTTTTCTTCATAAAAATCTGCCCTCTGTAAACGAATCGAGTTTTCTTTTGACTATTTTGAAAAATATGTATAATACTATATTCAGTTTAACGTATTTTGGGTATAAAGTAAAGAAAAAAGAAAACACAAATGGAACACGGGGACGGTTCCATTCTATCTTGCATTATTTCAACACTTGTGCTATAACCTTAAATACATTACAAAGTTAAAAGGAGGTAATCTTATATGAAATTCAGAAAATTCCTGACCGTTTTCGCCCTTCTCGGCGCACTTGCCCTTTCACAGGCAGCTTATGCCGAAGAAGCAACCGAAACCGAAGCAACCGAGGATACCGCGGCGGTAGACAGCGTTCTTCTGGAGCAGACCGAGGACATCCTTCATGCTTCCATTCAGCACGAAATCGATTCTCCCGAATGGGTCACTGCACTCCCGCAGGCGCAGGATGAGAATGTAAACCAGCTTTTTGTGGTTGCAGGCATTTCCATGGAGACCACCACGGCGTCCATATCCATGCATCAGAGAGATGAAGATGGCAACTGGAAACAGATCCTCTCCACCCCGGGCTTTGTGGGTAAAAACGGACTGTGCCTCGACGAAGAGCACAAAGAAGGATGCGGCCAGACTCCGGTCGGTGTTTACAGCTTCAACAAAGCTTTCGGTATCGCAGCAGATCCGGGATGCGCGATTCCTTACACACAGGTTGACAACGACACCTACTGGTCGGGCGACCAGAATGAAGGCATGCATTACAATGAGATGGTAGACATCAAAGACTATCCGGATCTTGATATGGAAAACAGCGAGCACATCGTTGATTACGAGTATCAGTATCAGTACTGCCTGAACATCAGCTTTAACGAAGACGGCACCCCGGGAAGAGGCTCCGCGATCTTCCTTCACTGCTTCGGACCGACCAAGCCGTACACCGGCGGCTGCGTGGCTCTGCCCGAGAACATCATGAAGCAGGTGATGCAGAACGTGCAGCCCGATTGTGTGGTCGTTATCGATACACTCGAAAATCTGAACGGATCACTGTAAGATAAAAAAGGCAGCCGACGATCGGCTGCCTTCTTGCTGCTGACAGAAA
>CAMNGN010000072.1 GCA_946538475.1 uncultured Blautia sp. | reverse complement strand
CTATCTCCCCAGGCTCACTTCCACCCTCACCGGAACCTTCCCGGTCAGTGCAATACTCCTGCGGTCGGGCTGCGAAGTTCCGACGAAGATCTCAAAACGATCACCGTCAAAAATCCTCTCGCCCTCTTCGTTCACCACTTTGAACCCATCCTCCGGAAGTAAAATGCTTACTTCAGCCTGTTCACCGGTCTCAAGAGTGATCCTCTTGAAACCGAAAAGCTGCGGGTTCGGTACCGCCAAAGGTGAGTCCATATTTTTTACATATACCTGAATTACATCGGAGGCTGTCCGCCCGGAATCATTTTTAACAACAGCGTTCACCCGCGGCGAAATGCCTGCCTCTTCATCGGATTCACAAATAAACTCCGCCTGTTCCACACGGATATCTCCATATGTAAGTCCATATCCAAAAGGATACTGCGCCTCGTTCTCCATAAACCGATATGTGCGTCCCTTCATCGAATAATCGCTGAAATCAGGCAGCTCGGATAAACTGTTGTAGAATGTGACCGGAAGCTTTCCTCCCGGCTCTTCATCGCCAAAAAGTACCTTTGCGAGTGCGCTTCCGCCGTTCGCTCCGGGATACCACAGCACCATCACCGCATCAAAATGCTCCGCGGCAAAGGAAAGGTCGATGTCGCTTCCGGCGGTAAGACACAGAACGACCGGCTTTCCTGTCTTCGCGATTGCCTCCATAAGCTGACGCTGGACTTCCGGGAGCATAAGACTTTCTTTGTCCCCCGAAGCATAGCTGTTGCCGGTATCCCCTTCTTCTCCTTCCAGAGTCTCATCAAGTCCCGGGCACAGAATAACCACATCGCTGTTCTCCGCGGCCGCAACGGCCTCAGCCATCCGATCCTGCACTTCGGCCAGAGGTTCGGTCCTGTCGCGGAAAAGGTCGCATCCCACAGCGGTCAGCACTCTTGCGCTGCCGTCCGTGTAGTCCTGAATGCCCTCCTGGATGGTGACATAACGCGACGCCGTTCCATGATAGTTTCCGGCAAGTGCCGCACGGCTGTTCGCGTTCGGCCCGATCACCGCGATCGTCCGTATCTCATCTTTGTTCAGCGGAAGAATGCCATTATTTTTCACAAGGACAAAACTTTCTGCCGCTGCCTTCTCCGAAAGAGCCAGGTGTTCGGGACTCTCCACAACTGTATACGGGATCGAATCATACTCACTTCCGTCAAAGAGCCCCAGCAGGAACCTTGTCGTGTACAGTCTGACTGCAGCTTCCGTAATAACATCCTCCGAGACCAGTCCCTCTTCATAGGCCTTCATTATATACAGGTAGGTGTTTCCGCAGTTCAGGTCGCATCCTGTATTGATCGCCAGAGCTGCAGACTCCACAGGAGTGGACGTGATCATATGGTTTTCATGGAAATCACGGATGGCCCAGCAGTCCGAAACAAAATGGCCTTTAAAGCCCCAGTCTTCCCGCAGGATCTTCTGAAGGGTTTTGCTTGCGCATGCCGCTTCGCCGTTTACACGGTTATAGGCGCCCATAACAGCTTCGACGCCGGCCTCCTTCACCAGGCCTTCAAACGCGGGCAGATATGTCTCCGCCATATCCTTTTTGGATGCTTCCGCGTCAAAATGATGGCGGTCCGCTTCGGGTCCGGAGTGCACGGCAAAGTGCTTTGCGCACGCCGCCGCCTTCATGACCTTACCGTCCCCCTGCAATCCCTTTACAAAAGCTACACCCAGAGACTTTGTAAGGAAAGGGTCTTCTCCATAGGTCTCATGTCCCCTCCCCCATCTGGGATCTCTGAAAATATTCACATTCGGCGACCAGAATGTAAGTCCTTTATATATCCCCCTGTCTCCGTGCGCGGAAAACGCGTTATACTTCGCCCTGCCTTCTTCGGCAATCACAGAAGCGATCTGTCCGATCAGGTTCGTATCAAATGTAGCACCAAGGCCTATCGCCTGCGGAAACATGGTCGCCTGACCTGCTCTCGCCACACCATGAAGGCCCTCGTTCCACCAATTGTAGGCAGGTATTCCAAGCCTTTTTATAGCGGGAGCATCGTATCTAAGCTGGCTTGCCCGTTCTTCGAGTGTCATTTTTCCAACCAGCTCTTCTGCTCTTTTTCTTGCCTCTTCTCTGTTCATAATATTCCCTCAAACATCTGCTCCCAAAACCGCTGTTTTACGGGAAGACTCTTATCAGCCTTTTACAGCCCCCGTTGTCAGACCATCTACGATCTGATTGCTGAAAAGCGTATATACTACGATCGTCGGTATGATAGCGATCATAATAGCAGGGAACATCTTATCATAGTTTGTCTGGTAAGGTGTGACAAATTTTGTCAGCGCTACAGGCAATGTTTTTTTGTTACCGTCCGAAATAAAGACGAGAGCCAGCAGCAGCTCATTCCAGTTTGCGATGAATGTCATCAGACCGGTCACAAAGAGTCCGGTCCTGGAAAGCGGCAATGCGATCTGAAAGAAGATCTTATAGATGGAGCAGCCGTCGATGCATGCCGATTCGAGCAGTTCGTTCGGGATGCTCCGGAAAAAGCCGGTCATAATGTAAACCGAGGTTGGCAGCGAGAATGTCAGGTATGGCAGGATAAGCCCCCACAGGTTGTTGCTGAGACCAATGTTTGCAAAACGTACAAACAGCGGGATCAATACACAATGTACAGGGATCATCATGCCGATCAGGATGTATACCATCGCCGCATTGGCGAGCTTCCAGCGCATACGTCCAATGGCAAATGCCGCCATACTTCCAAGCAGCATGGTGAGTACAAGCGTAACCACGCAGACAAAAAGAGAGTTGAGCATCGCAATACCCAGTTTTCCTGCCTCCCAGGCTACTTTATAGTTTTCCCAATGAAATACCGTCGGCGCGGCAAACGGATTCTTATAGATCTCGGCCCTGGTCTTCAAGGATGTCATGGCGATCCATACGACCGGCGCCAGGTATATCACCATCATAAAGATAAAAAACACATAGATCAGAATGGTCGAGGGTTTTATTTTTTTCTTTTTCTTTTCCATTTTTTCTCCCCCTCTCACATTTCGTAATTTTCAGTCTTAAAGATACGGTTGATGATCGCAGTGGCCAGCAGACACAGAATGACCAGAACGATTCCTATGGCACTGGCGTAGCCGTAATGATGGCCGCCCTTGCTCGAAAAGCCGGTTCGATAAAGATATGTCGCCAGCACGTCCATCTTCAGGTTTTCTGTCTTATCTCCCAGCATGGAGTAGATCAGATCGAAGAATTTGAGCGAGCCGATCGCGTTGAGACTCATTGCGGTTCCGACCATCGGTTTGATGAGCGGAAGCGTGATATAACGGAATGCCTTCGCCTTTGTCGCACCGTCAATGTACGATGCTTCATACAGAGATTTACTGATGCCCGAAATCTGCGCCATGTAGAGCATCATGGACTGGCCTACATACTGCCAGAGGGCGACAAAAGCGATCACCCACATAGGCAGGGTGATAAATCCCGTGGTCGAATACAGCCAGGCGGGTCCTTTAATGCCGAAATTGGCGAGAAGGTTGTTGATACCGACTTTGGCGTGAAACAGGAATGCCCACAGAAGTCCGAGGGCTGCGGACGAAAGTACACAGGGCATATAGATTACGTTCTTGAAAAGATTTCTTCCCTTCTTGATATTTGTCAGGAGTCCTGCCAGCAGAAGGCCCATGATCAGCTGGGAGATGCAGGAGAAAAGAAGGAAGAATAACGAGTTTTTGAGAGCGATGCGCATATTCGGATCGGTCAGCATCTTTTGGAAGTTGCCCAGGCCGATAAATGAATAGCTTCTGGTCGTCCGGTCATATGTACACAGTGCGTAATAAAACGATGTGCCGATCGGAATAAACAGAACTACCGTAAACAGGATCAGCGCCGGCGCGACAAAAATAAAGATCGCGGTTTTATTTCTTAACAGTTTATCCATGTTCGGTCCTTTCTATCGATCAAAGTAAGCGGCACGGAGAAGTAGTGACCGACGATCCGCTTCGTGGACTTATGACTAAGTCCGGAAAAATAGCGGGACTGCCGAAGTGACAGCCCCGCATATTCAGTCAAGTGCAGCCGGTATACCGGTTTATCTGTATCCGTTCTCTGCATACCAGTCTTCTACTGCCTGGAATGCTTCTTCGGGAGTCAGCTCCTTCTGGAAGATCTTAACCATCTGGTTGTCAAAATAGGAACCTGCATCGGAGGATACAAGAGACTCATTGTAGAATCCGAATGTACCTGTTGCGTTGTTGAAGATATCCATAACGTCTGCCAGCTGTGCCGGAGCAGCGTCTGCATCATACTCAACGTTTGTTACAGGAATCTTGCCGCCGACTTCTGCGGTGTATCTCTGTGCTTCGTCATCGGTGAAGTATTTCATCAGAGCGACGCATGCTTCGGGAGAAGCTGTTGTGGAGCTCATTGCAAGAGAGTCAGATTTTGCGATAACTCTGTTCGGATCGTTTCCGCCTTCGATTGCCGGGAACTGGAATACGCCGCATTTCTCTTCGAAATCAGGATTTGCGCCGTTCATCTGGCCGATTGCCCAGGAACCCTGGATCAGGATAGCTGCTTCTTCAAAGTACAGAGCTGCGGTAGCATCGTCGTTGGAATCGCCTGCTGCGGTCTCCTGGAAATACTGGGAGAGTTCAAGAAGTTTTTCTCCTGCCGCAACGGTCTTCTCATTGTTCCAGCTCTCTTCGCCGCTGTTCACCGCATCGAGATCGACGCCCTCTCTGTCGCAGAGGTAACCTGCCAGCATGGACAGGCACCATGCGGTACCGGCGCTGATGGTGATCGGAGTGTAGCCCGCATCTTTGATCTTCTGGCATGTCTCAAGAAGTTCATCGTATGTTGTGGGAACCTCTGCTCCTGCCTCTTCAAAGATTTCTTTATTATAGAAGACACATGCCGCAGCAATGTTGAGCGGAACCGCGTAGATCTTTCCGTCATAGGTCTGCTGTGCAAATACCGCGTCGCTTGAGAATGTATCTTTCCAGCCATCTGCCTCGAGATACTCATCGAGCGGTGCCGCAACTCCCGGAAGTACATAGTCGTCAAGGTTCGGGCCGGGGCTTACGATAAACACATCAGGTGTCTGGCCCGCGTCAACCAGAGCGTTGAGCTGTGTATAATATTCTTCCAGTGTGGTGGTGATCGGTGTTACATGATAAACACCTTCATAATCTGTATTGAAGCGATCGATCACATCTGCAAAGCCCTTTGTGATGTTGTCCTCGGATGCTTCCAGATCATCCCAGAACATCCAGGTGATCTCCTGCACTTCTCCTCCTTCTTCTGCCTGTGCCGGAACTGCCATTGTCAGTGTTCCTGCCACCATTGCTGCGGAAAGCAAAACAGAAAGCCATCTTTTCTTCATAATGTTTCCTCCTTTTATTCTCTTTACGCTTTGGGAGAATGTTGTTCCCCGCTGATATATGCATCATATCAAACCCGGTATGCTTCCTCACCGTAATTCTTGCTGATTAATTATCAATTATTGCTATTTTCAAAATCAGAAATTATCCGATATGTCAATTTCTATAACACAAAACGCTACGTTTTGTGCATTATGACGGATTTTCTATTGGTGCTTTTCGAATTGCAACGTGTATTATTGCAATTTTTCGATTGTTTTGGTACAGTTGTCAGTAATAAAGAAAGCAACTTTTGCAAATTAATAATTTCACAAAGTCAGGAGGGCAGCTTTATGATTCATCATCTTGACGGCATATATGAAACTGTAGACTATCAGGCCGACTCCCAGGTGTGCCTGTATTACAACGATGAATACGAGAATTACCCCACGCACTGGCACACTTCCTTCGAAGTGATCATGCCGCTGATCAATACATACGATGCAGTCTGTGGAGGGCAAAAGTTTCATCTGCGCGAAGGCGATATCCTGATCATCTGTCCATGCATAATACACGAGCTTTTCGCTCCGGAGACCGGCGAGAGGATCATCTTTCAGCCCGGCATGGGCAAAATATCCATCAATGAGATAAATCTGCTGGTTTCTCTGATCAGCCCTGCTATCCTCATCACGCCCGAAGATTATCCCATGATCTACGAGCAGATTCAGAAGAACATGTTCAAGATCAAAGATGAATACTTCAGCTTTGCCCCATACTCGGAGCCGCTCATCTTCTCTCTGTTTCTGGAGATCCTGGTCCTGCTCGGGCGAAATCAGCGGGCAGGCACCGGCCAAAGCGTCTCTCCTGTCGCTTCTCATCAGAAGGAGTACACAGAAAAATTCCGCCATTTAGCCGCATATATAGAAGACCATTTCACCGAAAACATCACCCTTGAGCAGGCCGCCGATCAGGCCGGCTTCTCAAAATATCATTTTTCCCGGCTTTTCAAACAGTATACGGACTCTTCGTTCTACAAGTATCTCAATCAAAAACGGATCGATTACGCGCGTACTCTCCTGGCGGATCCGTCGCTCTCAGTGATCGAAGTGGCGCTGCAGTCCGGTTTTTCCAGCCTCTCCGCATTCCTGCGGATGTTCAAACAGATCTGCGGGTGCACTCCTACCGAATTCAGGGCGATGTATACGGGGACGAGGCGCGGGTGAAACAGGGGACGGTTCCTCGTTCCATTTTCCACCCACCCGACAGGCCGCCACCCCCGCCATGCCGCGGCCGAATGCACATCAGTCCGTGAACCGGTGCCTGCTGTTTCTCAGAGCCAATAGGCTAAGAAGAACTAGCACTTTCGCTCAGCAAAGGCTTCGCGAAAGAGTTCTTCTAAGCCTATTGTCTCTTCGGGCAGGCACAACGGTTCACGGACTGATGTGCATTCGGCCACGGGCATGGCGGGGGTGGCGGCCTGTCAGATGGATGGAAAATGGAACGTGGAACCGTCCCCCTGTTTCACGTAATATCCTTCCGAATCGCCGACAAAACCTCTTTTTCATCCGAAAACAACGTCACATATCCGCCCAGCGAAGCCGCTTTCGTCTTCAATATCCTGGAGTGGGCGCTGACATACGTCCTACATTTGTATCTGGCGTTTCTCGCTTCCTGCACCATGTTGGCCCCTGCACTGTTCCCATCCAGCGCCAGGAGCACGGAAAACCTTCTCTTGAAAATCTCATAGGCAAAGCTTTTATAAAGCCCCATGGGCGACGATTCTATCGAGACGCGGATATTCACGCCGCTGCGCCTCAGATTTCGCTCCTCTTTCTCCGAAATCAGCGTCGGGATGATCGCGAAGATGCGGAACCTGCCGCCGAAGCGTTTCTGATTCTCTTCGATCAGATACTCCTCATACCCCTTAAGACGATATCCGACCACAAAGAAAACCTTCTCCGGATCCGCCATTTTCAGGACCTCGTCGATCAGATGCCGGCCGAAATCCTGCACATTCGTCTTTCGCGTATCACTGTTGAAGCTGCCTCCCATAAGCACCACGGGAATTCCGTCCTGCGGCAGCTCCATTATCCTGTCCTTAAGCACCTCGGAAGAATTCAGCCGTCCCTCTCCCGTCAGCGGTCTGCCGGACTCCTCCTTTCGGCCGTCTATCTCCTTAAGATAATAATATATGATCTTCTCGGGACGACACGTCTCATCCTCCATGCTCAGGTCTTTTGCCTCTTTTGACGGCTTTCTTCCCGTATATCGCTCATACCACGCCTCTGTCTTTGCGCGGAAGCCGTCCATGCTCTTTCTGTACACTTCCGCCTCGCACTCGCGCATGCGCATCATATCATCGGGCGAAAGATTCAAAAGTTTTCCCAGTGAAAGCTGCTCGTCGATCGAGTCTGTGCCGTACAGCGCCCCTCCGTCGGTACCCTGCACGCATCTGACGCCTGCCTTCAGGTAAGCGCAGAGCGGATGGTTCCGGAGCGTGTTCAGATTGTTCAGCCGCACGTTCGAAGTGATCTGGAACTCCAGCACCACCTTGCTGTCCCTTAATTCACGCAGCAGCGCTTTTCCTTTCTGCGACCGCAGGTTTGCCGTGTACAGTCCATGTCCGATTCTCATGTGCGGCATGGGCTGGCCTTCCGCCAGAGCAGATTTGACGCAGGCAACGCTGTTGGCCACGTTGTCCCGCAGGCTGTCGTTTTCTCCCGCATGTATACGCACCACGAAAGAAGGATCGTCCTTCGCGATTTTGACGATCTCACGTATCACATTCCTGAGTTCCCTTATATCGTTGATCTCCTCGCCGATGATATCTGCACCTGCCACATAAGGATCGGCAGCCACTGCGGAGAGCACCTGCAGGTTTTCACGGAAATAATCTCCCTGTATCACGCTGTCCTTTATAATGGTCAGTGCAATCCGGCGGATAGCGGCAAGAAAGCGGATGACCACACCCGTCTCGAGATAGATTGCCGGCATGACCCGATGCACTTCCCCCAGCATGTCAGCCGCCTGCGGATTCTTTACCAGAGTGGTATCGGAGATTTCCAGATAATTGATGCCCCTGTCCGCACTGCTTCTGGCAATCCACAGCAGCTTATCCTGAAAGATCGTGTTATCCCTGTAATCGGGATTTTTCCGGTCCTCAAGCATCTTCCGCACATATCCCGCAATATCTCTGTCGGGAATGCTCTCTATATCTTCAAAAGGTATCTTCTCCTCGGAAGGCACTCCCTTGGTGAACACGTAACGGTACAGATACACTTTTTCCAGGTTGGTAAACACTGCCTGTCCATCTTTCAGGATAGCGAGTGACGCGCGGATCTTCGCAATGTTATATTCGGCATCCTCAGGGTTTCTGAGGATCAGGTCGGCGAAATTGATGAAGGTATTGTCGTCGATCTTTCTCGTCAGGTATTTTCCGGAAAGCGTCGAACCTGCAAAGCCCTCCGCCACCTTTCTCCTCTGACGGGCAAGCATGTCCTTCTGTTCATTCGTGCACCGAAGGGACAGCTTTTTGATGTAGTACAGAGGATACCTGATCTGATGCGCGATGCCCAGAGCGATCAGTATGTCCGGCTTCAGGTTCGCATTCATGTGTGTGTGCAGGTCGGTCCTGAATTTGCACTCTTTCGGGATCCATGTCTTGATGATCGTCCGTTTGATGTCCAGCCGGTAATCCTTCGTCTGGCTCATCAACGTTTTCGATATAGCCGGAATCGAAGCCTTCAGCTCAATCCAACCGTCGGGAAAAATGTTGGCGACTTTGGTATTGCCCAGGCGGAAGATATAGATGGTACGATTATATCCGTCAATGTAGCAGGGAAGTATGCCCTCTATCACCTTGAGGCCTTTCTCGTCAAAAGTCACCGGGAGGTCACAGAGCTTTGCCAGGTTTGTGATCAGATTTCCGGTCCTGTGATTGGGTGTGCGAAGAATGTAGCTCATTTCTTCTCCGTCCAAAAACAGGTCGACGATCATATCTTTTTCTTTGTCCAGATAAAACCTTCCAAACCATTTTTTCATA
>CAMNGN010000071.1 GCA_946538475.1 uncultured Blautia sp. | reverse complement strand
AAAAATATGACGCCCCTCTGGCTGCCCTCATCCGCACCAGCTTAAAAGCCCGCGGACTTGATATCCCCGGGACTGTTTACTTTGATGAGAGCCTGGATCATCTGAGCACTTTTTATGATGATCCGCGGCGTGCCTACTATGTTCTTTTAGAGAATGATACCGTGATCGGCGGGATAGGACTGGCAGAGTTTGACGGTTTTCCGGATTGCTGCGAGCTCCAGAAGCTGTATCTGGCTGACTCCCATCAGGGACACGGAACAGGGTATCAGATGATCGAGTTTATCGAGAGAGAGGCGTGTGCGAAAGGGTACAAGAGCATCTATCTGGAAACGCACACGAACCTGCAGGCGGCCATTCATATCTATGAAAGGGCGGGATTTGAAGAGATTCCACGGCCGGGGTCGGTGGTGCACAGTACTATGAATAAGTTTTATTTAAAACAAATGTGACAACGTAGAAATGGGTCAATGAGAACCATACTCATTGACCCATTTCTGCGCTGTCACCCTTATGTTCAGTCTTCAGAAAACTCCACCCGAATCACATGATTCGCCTCCGCCGCATCGCGCACTACGCGAATCACACGGCTCAGATACTCGGCAAAATCGCTGTCGTCCATATCTTCCAGATCGAATTCCATCGTGGTCTCTTCATCAATGTCTGTCAGCACATCGTACAGCGCGTCCAGGTTTCTTCCATAATATGCCGGAAAGGAAAGCTCCGATGCCAGATAATCGTGCAGCTCTTCCGGACCGGTAAAGTCTATACCTCTTATTGTAACAGTTCTCATTGCAATCTTCCTTTCCGCATTAATACAGCTGTTCAAATGAATTATAGTGATCTTCGGTATAGAAGATCAGCCCGTCATCGGAGAAAATAATGCGCTTTGCCCCGCGGTAGCCGCCGTCCGAATCGATATCGCATTCGTAGTAGGTCCTGCCGCTCTTTTCCGGAAGCTTGCCCTCGTAGTTTCCAAAATAATCGCCGCCTATGCTCTTGCCGGGAGCGACTTCGCTCAGATTTCCTTCGCTGCTGATCCAGCCCAGCTTTTTGGCTTCCTTCTTGGTGATGAAATTGGAGGGAAGATGACCAAACTCGTGAATATACGCTGCAACTTCATCTTTGGAAGTATATTCGCCGTCCTCTTCTACAGAGACAGAGCTGCCTGACGAACTGCTTCCTGAGGAAGAACTTGTCTGTGAAGAAGAATTGTTCTTGTTTTCGCTGTTTGATTTGTTTTTCTTCTTCTTTTTCTTCTTGGCCGCCTCGGGTTTCTCGGACTCGTAGGTCTGTGTTTTTCCGCGCAGCGTAAAGCCGGTGTCGCTTGCGGTTCCTGCGATGAGGACCGCCATCAGGACCAGCAGGGCGCTGAGCAGTACTCTGATCTTCTTTCTCATTGTGTCGTCTCCTTTGCTGTTGGTAGGTGAGTGCCAAAAGGTTCAATTTATGTAAGGCGTGCGGCGATGGCCGCTTTGTTGATGCGGGCAGAGAACTACCCTTGGTATACTGTGATAATGATATCATTTTTTGTGGATATTGAAAAGAGACAGATTGAGAGAGTGACAACCGGAGCATCAAAAGTTATCTGAAACCAAGATCATCATCGATTGGAGTTAGCAGTTGACGAAAAAGTAAAATCTTCTTATACTAGATTTGCAGTGCAAGAAAGAATTTATACCTGATTTTGAAAGGGGTTAAGATATGTCAGACATCCGAAACGAGGATGGCAACTATAGAAGAGACACAGGAAGGAGTGGCTCTTCAGAACGCTCAGGAACCGGAAAAGCCGGGTCTGCGAGAACTGCCGGCAAGGGCGGGACCCGAAGAGAGGCAGGGGGGGAGAGAAGAACAACCTCTTCCGGTGCTTCTTCTCACAGAACCGGAAGGTCCGATGCCGGACGGACTTCGGGAAGCCGCAGAACAGATGAAGGTCGCAACGCCGGAAGCCGCAGAACGGAGGAAGGCCGCACAGGCGGAAGCCGCAGAACAGCTGCTGCATCCGGACGAAACACAGAAAGACGAACCGGCTCTTCCCGCAAGAGAACAAATCACGCACGCAGCGGAGCAACACACAGAAGTTCCTCTGCATCCGGCCGTACACGTACTTCTTCACAATCCCGCACAGGCCGTACTTCCTCAGAGCGGATCTCACAGTCGAGACGCTCTGCACAAAGAAGACTTGCCGCATCCGAGGCAGCCCGTTCAGGTGCAAGAAGAGCAGAATCGCGTGCATCAGGATTTGGCAGCGGATTACCGCCGATCGTCTATCTGATCGCCGGCGTGGCTATTATCGTCCTGATCCTTGTAGGAGCCAATTTGGCTACCCGAATCTCGGGGCGTACTCCGGTCAGGCAGGACAGTCAGGCTTCGGCAGGGAGTGCCTCGGCAGAAAGCGGAGAGGCAACGGCGGAAGGCGGGGACGGCGAGGCAGTTGTCGCAACGCCTACGCCTGTACCGGAGCCGATTTCAATCACACTGAGCGTGGTAGGTGACTGTACGCTCGGTATGGATTCGACGTTCGACTATGATACCAGCTTCAATAATTATTATGATATGTATGGCAGCGCCTACTTCATGCAGAACGTGAAGGATATTTTCGCCGCGGATGACCTGACCATCGCGAATCTGGAAACGACGCTGACCACGGCGGAGACCAAGCGTGAGGGAAGATACTACAACTTCAAGGCGCCTATGGAATACGCGAAGATCCTGACCGATGGAAATATCGAGGCCGTGAACACCGCAAATAACCACATGTATGACTTTTTGGACCAGGGATATGCAGATACACTGAAAGCGCTGGATGCCGAAAATATTGTACATTTTGGCTTCGACGAGACGGCGGTCATGGATGTGAAGGGCGTGAAGGTCGGTATGCTGGGTGTGTACGAGATCGACAGAGAGTTTGCCGAGATCGAGACCGAGGTCAAGGAGCACATTGCCAAGGTTAAGTCGGAAGGCGCTCAGTTGGTGGTTTGCATCGTCCATTGGGGTGAAGAGCTCGACACGATGCCCGACCAGGATCAGACCAGGATAGCGCGAATGGCAATCGACAATGGCGCCGATCTGGTATGCGGACATCACGCGCATGTCATTCAGGGTATTGAGCTTTATAAAGGTAAATACATCTGTTATGGTCTGGCTAACTTCTGCTTCGGCGGGAATGTGTATCCGACAGATATGCAGTCGATCATCTTCCAGCAGACTTTTACGGTCACAGGAGACGAAGTTGCCGCCGATAATAACGTTAATATTATTCCGATTTCCTGCTCTTCGGAGTACTCATTCAACAATTATCAGCCTACACCGGCCGATGCGGATTCGGCTGTCGGCATTATGACGAAGCTGCGTGAACGCACCGAAGCGCTCACCACAGCCGAACCTCAGCCTGCAGATCTGCTGAAGAGCACTGTGGTGGATCAGTCGGTCCTGACGCTTACGACATCGGGCGGCGGCCTGATCGGCAGCGGAAGTACAGCGGGCGGGACTGCCGGAGAAACCGGCGGCGGCAGCTTTGCCATTGGCGTCGAAACTTATTCGCAGACGACGGCTCCTGCGGGAGACGGTGCTTCCGGTACAGACGGAGACGGCGCAGAGAGTTATGACTCATCCGGGGACTACGGAGGAGAGTCATATGACGAATCATATTCTGATGAAGAAGCGTACTACGATTCGCTGTATGACTGGGATAATATGTGAAAAAGAAACAGGGGGCGGAACAGGGGGACGGTTCCTCGTTCCACTCTGAATGGAAACACAGGGAATCTTCCCTGTGTTTCCGCAGAGTGGAACGAGGAACCGTCCCCCTGTTCCGCCTCCTGTTTCATAGCATCTCGTAAAACCCGGGAAACGATATATCCACGCAGCTCCCGCCTTTAATTATCATCTCGCCGTCACACACCGTACCCGCCACCGCGAGCGACATAGCCACCCTGTGGTCCAGATGTGAGTCGACCAAAGTGCCGTGGAGCGGACGGCCGCCGTTGATGATCATTCCATCCTCGGTAGCGGTGACGTCGGCGCCCATGGCTTTCAGATTGGCGGTCATGACATCGATACGGTTTGATTCCTTCACTTTGAGCTCGGCCGCGTCGCGGATAACGGTAGTTCCGTCCGCAAAAGCTGCCAGCACGGCAATGACAGGAAGCTCATCGATCAGCCTGGGAATAATTGCCCCGCCGATCTCGGTTCCGTGAAGGCTGCTTGTCCGGACCAGAATATCCGCGGCAGGTTCACCCTCGCCGGTCTGATCAAGCAGTGTGATATCCGCGCCCATGTTCCGCAGTACTTCGATGATACCGTCGCGGGTGGGATTCACGCCTACATTTTTAATAAGAAGCTCACTGTTCGGTGTGATGAGCCCGGCGGCCAGGAAATACGCGGCCGAAGAAATGTCACCCGGCACATTGATCGCGCGTCCGACAAGCTTCGGTTCGGGTTCGATAGAAGCAGTGGTACCTTCAGTCGTGACATTGGCTCCAAGATAATTAAGCATGATCTCGGTATGATTGCGCGAAAGCACAGGCTCTGTCACGGAGGTGCTGCCTTTTGCGTACATTCCCGCCAGCAGAACACAGGATTTGACCTGCGCCGAAGCGACAGGTGAATGATAGCTGATCCCGTGCAGCGCGGAAGGACGGATCATCAGCGGCGCGCATCCGCTGCCATTCTCGCTGCGAATACGGGCGTTCATCTCGGTGAGAGGTGTGATGATGCGCCGCATCGGCCTTCTGCGGATGGAAGGATCTCCGGTAAGACGCGCGTCAAAATCCTGGCCTGCCAGAATACCGGAGATGAGACGCATGGTCGTGCCGCTGTTGCCTACATCCAGTGCGGTTTTGGGGCGGGAGAGACCGTGCAGGCCCTTTCCGTGGACCAGGACACGGTCCGCCGTCTGCTCGATCTCGATTCCCATGCTGCGGAAACAGGAGATGGTAGAAAGGCAGTCGGCTCCCGGAAGAAAGCCGGTGATCTCGGTAGTCCCTTCGGCAAGCGAACCGAACATGACCGCTCTGTGCGATATGGATTTGTCGCCGGGGACGGTAATCTCGCCTCTCAGCGAAGTATTCTTGGGTATAGTGATATCTGATATCATTTTATTAGTGCTCATATATAATATAATTCCTTCTGAAAAGCAGTAAAGTCATATAAACAGGTAACATCTTCCTACCGCTCATAAAGCGTATAATTTCTTCTGTTCAGCAGATTCTTAGCCCGCTCCAGAGCATCTTCCTCGTAAAACTCGATCTTGAGAACGCCCTGCTCAAACTCCCTGTTGTGAATGATCCCGATATTCTTGATGTTAATATTGTCCAGTGCCAGAATAGTGGCCACCTGCGCGATGCCGCCGGCCTCATCCGCGATATCCATATAAAGGACGAAACTGCGGCGAAGCAGTCCGTTGTCGGTCACGTCGATCGAATCGCGATAATCGCGCGAGTCTGCGAACATGTTGAACAGGCTGTCGGAATCTTTGGTATCGATAAAGTAGCGGATCTGAATAAGAAGCCTGATGTAGTCGTCGAGCACATTGCTGATGTTCGACTGGTTCTCCAGGCAGATCTGCTGCCACATGACCGGCGAGGACGAGGCGATCCGTGTGATATCGCGAAAACCGCCCGCCGCGATCGTCTTCATATATTCCGCATCATTGTCCAGCATGCTGACCAGATTGACCAGCGCCGAAGCGATGATATGCGGAAGATGGCTGACGCCTGCTGTGATAAAATCATGTTCCTCGGCGGTGATGACCATCGGTATGGCCCCCATGCCTCGAACAATATCCGTAAACTCCGTGATCCTGGGAAGAGGAGCTTCTTCAGCCGGCGTTATCATGTAATAGGCATTCTCGAGTATGCGTTCATTTGAAGAGACAAACCCGCTTTTTTCGGAACCGGCCATCGGATGACCGCCGATGAAGCAGCTCTGCAGGCCGAGCTCCGCGACTTTATCATGGATATTTCCTTTAACGCTGCCCACGTCGGTGACTATGCAGTTGGGGCCGAGCTTCCCGGCAACTTTTTCCAGATACGCGATGTTAAATTCCACCGGAGCACACAGGAAAAGGTAGTCTGCGTTCAGTAGACGGGCATCTTCTTCCTCGCACACACCGTCGACTACCTTTTTGCTGAGAGCATCCGCAAGGGTGTCTCTGTCGGGATCGTAGGCGACCAGATGCCATTCAGGCTCATATTTTCGAAGCGCTTTTGCTATGGAACCTCCTATGAGGCCGAGGCCGATAAAACCTATGGTTTTCATTCTATATAAAAATCCTTTCTGCCGGGGAAGAGCCCCTGAGCACTTCTTATAGTAATAGAGACGTCAAAAAAAGTCAAATGCTGACACTTTTATCTAAATAAAATTCGCAGTTTTTCAAAAAATAGAGATGCTTTTGTATAAAAGCCTTGAATTTACGACTCTGTTTTAGTACAATGTTAACATATATTAGACATACAGGGAGGTATTACTTATGGACGTATATAAAACTGACCAGATCAGAAACGTGATTTTGATGGGCCACGGCGGAGCAGGCAAGACGACTCTCGCAGAGGCAATGGCGTTTCTTGCGGGTCTTACAAGCCGCCAGGGCAGAGTAGAAGATGGCAATACTCTCAGCGATTTCGATAAAGAAGAGATCAAGAGACAGTTCTCCATTTCTACTACCGTCATTCCGATCCCGTGGCAGAAGTGCAAGATCAATGTTCTGGATACCCCCGGATATTTCGATTTCGTTGGCGAAGTAGAAGAGGCAGCACGCGTTGCAGATGCAGCGATCATCGTAGTTTCCGGCAAGGCAGGTGTACAGGTAGGTACCCAGAAGGCATGGAAGCTTTGCGATAAATACAATCTTCCGCGCATGATCTATGTGACAGACATCGACGTAGAAGATGTTGATTATGATAAAGTCGTTGAGGAACTCACCGAGCTGTACGGCAAAAAGATCGCTCCCCTTCATTTCCCGATCCGGGAAGGCGGCAAGTTTGTCGGATATGTAAACGTAGTTAAACAGGCAGCTCGTAAATATGCAGCCAAAGGCGCTAAGACAGAGTGCGCTGTTCCGGCCGATCTGCAGGATACCCTCGATACATACCATGAGACACTTATGGAGTCCGTTGCCGAGACTTCCGAGGAATTCATGGATCGTTATTTCGAAGGCGACGAGTTTACGACAGAGGAAGTTTCCGAGGCTCTGGCTGCCAATATCGGTGACGCAAGCATCGTACCGGTATGCATGGGCGCTCCGGTCATGCTTCAGGGCGTATCCAACCTGCTCAATGATATCGTAGGATATTTCCCGAGCCCGGCCAAGAGAACCTGCAGCGGTACCGATCAGAAATCGGGCGATGCTTTCGAAGCGAACTTCGACTGCAATAAGGCAAAATCCGCATATGTGTGGAAGACCATCGCCGATCCGTTTATCGGTAAATATTCGCTCATCAAGGTTTGCTCCGGTGTTATCTCCAACGATGACACACTTTTCAATGTAGAGAAGGGCGAGGAAGAACGCCTCAACAAGCTTTATGTTCTTGAAGGCAACAAACCGCAGGAAGTCACACAGCTTTACGCAGGCGACATCGGCGCTATCGCCAAGCTGAACAGCGTTGCTACAGGTGATTCCCTTTCCACCAAGTCAGCTCCGATCGTGTACGAGAAGACCGTTCTTTCTACCCCGTACACCTACAAGAGATATAAAGCAGTCAAGAAGGGTGATGAGGATAAAGTCTCCCAGGCTCTCACCAAGCTGATGAGCGAGGACAACACCCTCCGCACCGTTAACGATGGCGCTAACCGTCAGAGCCTCCTCTATGGTATCGGCGATCAGCAGCTTGACGTTGTTGTCAACAAGCTGAAAGACCGTTACAAAGTAGAGATCGAGCTTGACAAACCGAAGGTTCCGTTCCGCGAGACCCTCCGCAAAAAATCCGACGTCGAAGGCAAGCATAAGAAACAGTCCGGCGGCCACGGCCAGTACGGTCATGTCAAGATGCGCTTCGAGCCGTCAGGTGATCTGGAAACACCGTACGTATTCGAGCAGGAAGTCGTCGGCGGTGCAGTTCCGAAGAACTACTTCCCGGCTGTCGAAAAAGGCATCCAGGAATGCGTCCAGAAGGGACCGCTTGCCAAATATCCGGTTGTCGGCGTAAAAGCTGTTCTTTACGATGGATCTTATCATCCGGTAGACTCTTCCGAAATGGCATTCAAGACTGCGGCAACGCTCGCATTCAAGAAGGGCTTCATGGAAGCAAATCCGGTTCTGCTTGAGCCGATCGTTTCTATGAAAGTCACTGTTCCGGATAAGTTCACGGGCGATGTTATGGGCGACCTCAACAAGCGCCGCGGACGTGTGCTCGGCATGAATCCCGACCATATGGGCAACACCATCATCGAGGCTGATGTTCCGCTTCTTGAGATCTACGGATATTCTACCGACCTCCGCTCCATGACGGGCGGCAGCGGCGACTTCTCCTATGAGTTCGCACGCTATGAGCAGGCTCCGGCTGATATTCAGCAGAAGGAGATCGATGCGAGAGCGGCTATCGAAGAGGATTAATGTAATAATCAAAAATGAGTCACGGGTTTCCGTGGCTCATTTTTTTACGTCATGTTGACGAAAAACCTGCTTTGCACTATAATAAGTACACATGTTTTAAAGGTACCCACCTGACAAATTCCTGAAAGGAAAGAAAGATCATGGCCACTAGTATGACCGGCTTTGGACGCGCAGAGCACATCACGCCTGAGCGCAAAATAGCTGTTGAACTCAAATCTGTCAATCACCGTTATCTCGACCTGAATATCAGAATGCCCCGCAAACTCAACGCTTTTGAGGGCAACATCCGCAACCTTGCCAAAGAATATATGCAAAGAGGCAAGGTGGATATGTTTATCACTTATGAGGACTATACCCTGTCGGGAAAAGCACTCAAATACAACAACGAACTTGCACAGGAATACATGCACTATTTCGGAACGATGGCCGAGAACTTCGGCATCGAGAATGACATGACGGTTTCGCGCCTGGCCAGATTTCCCGAGATCCTCTCCATGGAGGACCAGTCGGTGGATGAGGCGGAACTGTGGGCGCATCTCGAAATGACGCTGAAAGAAGCCTTTTCCAAGTTTGCCGAGTCCAGAGCAGTGGAAGGAAAACACCTTCGCGATGATCTGCTCGAGAAGCTGGAAAATCTCGACAGCCTGGTGGCAAAGGTGGAAGAGATCGGGCCGGAGATCGTGGCCGCTTACCGTGAAAAACTGGAGACAAAGGTGCAGGAGCTTCTTGAGGACGTTCAGATCGAAGAGTCACGCATCGCTGCCGAGGTCGTCATTTACGCCGACAAGATCTGCAATGATGAGGAAACTGTGCGCCTCAGAAGCCATATCCAAAACATGAGCCGTATTCTCAAAGGCGGAGAAGGTATCGGGCGTAAACTTGATTTTATCGCACAGGAGATGAACCGAGAAGCAAACACGATCCTCTCAAAGTCCGGCGATCTGCTGACCTC
>CAMNGN010000070.1 GCA_946538475.1 uncultured Blautia sp. | reverse complement strand
GCCGATGCAGCAGAAGAAGCAGTTGATGCAGTAAAAGAAGCTGCCGAAGAGATCAGCGAATAATAAATCAAAAGACACGTGCCCGCAGGTACGTGTCTTTTTTTATCATTTATTATTTTGGAAGTTTAAAGGAACTCTTGAGCGACACGATCCTGTTGAACACCGGTGCGCCTTCCTTCGAATCCTTATAGTCCGCACAGAAGAACCCGTTACGGACAAACTGGAAACTCTCATACGCCTTCGCTTCCATCAGGCAAGGCTCCACATAGGCCTCCACCGTGGTAAGCGAATTCGGATTCAGATTAAGTGACCCGTCTTCCTTATTATAGACGCCTTTCTCCTCATCCACGATATTCTCATAAAGCCTCGTGACGACCTTACCGGCATGCGAAGCTTCAACCCAGTGAATGGTTCCTTTCACCTTACGCCCGTCCGGAGCACTTCCGCCCTTCGTCTCGGGATCATACGTACAATGCACGCAGGTGACATTGCCGTCCTCATCCGTATCATACCCCGTACAGGTCACAAAGTATGCATTCATCAGACGGACTTCCGTCCCCGGGAACATCCTCTTATACTTCTTGGGCGGATCTACCATAAAGTCTTCACGCTCGATCCAGAGTTCACGTCCGAACGGGATCTCACGCTCACCAAGTGCTTCGTTTTCCATATTGTTCGGTGCTGTAAGCATCTCGGTCTGTCCCTCGGGATAATTGTCGATCACCAGCTTAAGCGGATCGAGCACAGCCATCAGACGCGGCCTCTTAAGTTTCAGGTCCTCACGGATACAATACTCAAGCATCGCATAATCGACGGAACTGTTCGACTTGGAAACGCCCACAAGGTCGACAAACATCTGGATAGACTCCGGCGTAAAGCCTCTTCTCCTGAGCGCCGCGATCGAGACAAGCCTCGGATCGTCCCAGCCATCCACGATGCCGTCCTCGACAAGCTTCTTGATATATCTCTTGCCCGTCACCACATTGGTGAGGTAAAGTTTGGCAAACTCGATCTGCTTGGGCGGATGCGGGAACTCAGCCTCCTCGACCACCCAATTGTAAAGCGGCCTGTGATCCTCAAACTCCAGTGTACAGATAGAATGTGTTACACCTTCAAAAGCGTCCTCCAGCGGATGTGCAAAATCGTACATCGGATAGATGCACCATTTATCGCCTGTGTTGTGATGGCTCATATGTGCAACACGATAGATGACCGGATCCCTCATGTTCATATTGGGAGAAGCCATGTCGATCTTTGCTCTCAGAACCTTCTCTCCATCGGCAAATTTGCCGTCCTTCATATCCTGAAACAGCTGCAGGTTCTCCTCGATGCTGCGGTTTCTGCACGGGCTCTCCTTGCCGGGCTCGGTCAGAGTACCGCGGTATTCCCTGATCTGCTCTGCGGTCAGATCGTCGACGTAAGCTTTTCCCTTTTTGATGAGGCGGACCGCCACCTCATACATCTTCTCAAAATAATCCGACGCGAAGAACAGACGGTCCTCCCAGTCGGCTCCGAGCCATTTGATATCCTCTTTGATCGATTCCACAAACTCCACTTTTTCCTTGGTCGGGTTTGTGTCGTCAAATCTCATATTGAATGTCCCGCCATATTCCTTAGCCAGTCCGTAGTTAAGAAGGATCGACTTGGCGTGACCGATATGAAGATAGCCGTTCGGCTCGGGAGGAAAGCGGGTGCATACGTGGTCGTATACGCCTTCAGCAAGATCCTTGTCAATGATATTTTCGATAAAGTTTTTTGAAACGGGTGCGTTTTCCATTTTCTTCCTCCATACTGCGGTGGCTGATTATCATTTTGTTTACAATCCAGTATAATAGCACAAAACTTTTCCCAATGGAAGCATAGTTTTTATGTGATGCTGTCACAATAAAAACCGGATTGCCGCAAATGCATAATTATACTTGTCGACAGACGGTACATTATGCTATTGTGTTGGGTGCATAGATAAATGTTCAGAAGATTATGCGGGAGGTTAAAAATGAATTACGCAGAAGAATCGTTAAAACTTCATGAGCAATGGAAAGGAAAGATCGAGGTCGTCTCCAGAGTACCTGTGGGCAACAAAGAAGATCTCTCCCTCGCCTATACCCCGGGCGTGGCACAGCCCTGCCTGGAGATACAGAAAGATATCGATAAATCCTACGAGCTCACCAGACGTCACAACCTGTGTGCCGTGATCACCGACGGCAGTGCGGTGCTCGGACTGGGCGATATCGGCCCCGAAGCCGGCATGCCTGTCATGGAAGGAAAATGTGTGCTGTTCAAAGCCTTTGCGGATGTAGATGCCTTTCCGCTCTGCGTAAAGACCAAGGATGTCGACGAGTTCGTAAATACCGTCGCGCTGATCTCGGGCTCCTTCGGCGGCATCAACCTGGAGGACATCGCCGCTCCCCGCTGCTTCGAGATCGAAAGAAAGCTGAAAGAAAAGACAGATATCCCCATCTTCCACGATGACCAGCACGGAACGGCAGTCATCACTCTCGCAGGTCTGATCAATGCCCTCAAAGTGGTCGGGAAGAAAAAAGAAGACGTCCGTATCGTCACCTCGGGTGCGGGAGCTGCGGCCATCGCCATTGTGAAGCTCCTTCTCTCCTACGGCTTCCGCCACATCACCATGTGCGACCGTAAAGGCGCCATCTATGAAGGGCGCGATGGCCTCAACTGGATCAAGGAAGAGATGGCCCTTGTGACCAACCTCGAGAAAAAACCCGGCACACTCGCGGACATGCTCGTCGGCGCGGATATCTTTATCGGTGTATCGGCTCCCGGAACCGTCACCACCGAGATGGTAAAGACCATGAACAAAGATGCCATCGTTTTTGCATGCGCGAACCCCACGCCCGAGATCTTCCCGGACGACGCGAAAGCAGGCGGAGCCGCTGTCGTCTCCACCGGGCGCTCGGACTACCCGAACCAGATCAACAACGTGCTCGCCTTCCCCGGAATCTTCAGAGGAACCTTTGACGTACGTGCAAGCGATATCAACGAAGAGATGAAGATGGCCGCTGCCAAGGCGCTCGCAGGGCTCATCTCCGACGATGAACTCAGTGCCGACTATATCATCCCCTACGCCTTCGATCCGAAGGTAGGACCGGCAGTCGCCGGGGCCGTTTCCGAGGCGGCGGTGAGAAGCGGAGTGGCACGGATCTCGAAATAAAAAACACACAGAATAAATTATTAAAAAAGGTGTTGACAAGAACCCTGTGTTCTGTTAAGATAATCTGCGTTGAGCGATTTCCGCTCGCACAGATGCTGCTGTGGCTCAGTCGGTAGAGCGTCGCCTTGGTAAGGCGGAGGTCACGGGTCCGATTCCCGTCAGCAGCTCGTTTAAAAAAGAGTTGATGTTTTTTGCATCAACTCTTTTTTTGCGTTAACCTTTGTCTGCGTCAGCCTCAGTTTGTCAGCGTCACATTGTCGCGGATCTTCCCGCGTATCCTGCGGAGCGCATTGTCCACCGACTTGGGCGACTTATTCAGTTTTTCTCCGATATCCGCATAACTGTATCCTTCAAGGTACAGATCAAGGACATCGTTCTCCAGAGGGCTCAGAAACTCTCTCATCTTGCCTTCCAGGACCTCTGCATTCTCCCTGTCGATCAGTATCTCCTCCGGATTATCCTCCGATCTCACGATCGTACCGATCTCATTTTCGGGATCGGCGTCCAGCGAGACCGAGGAATTGAGCGGGCTGTGTTTTTTTCTGTTGGAGTTCTGCACCGCCGAGAGCATCTGCCGCTCTATGCAGAGAGAGGCAAAGGACCGGAATGCAGTCCCCTTGTCCGTCTCGTAGTCCCGCACCGCTTTGAACAGACCGATCATGCCTTCCTGGATCAGATCATCCGTCTCGCCTCCGGCCAGAAACAGGGCTCTCGCTCTGCTTCTCACCGGGTTCTTATATTTGTCCAGAAGATAATCGAGCACCGCCTCGTCGCCTGCGCGGTACCTGAGGATCAGTTCCTCATCCTCCAGATTTTCATATGGACTCTCCATCATACTCCCTTTTTTGTTCTCTGCCTGACGATCTCCCACGCCAGAACGCCCGCAGCCACGGACGCGTTAAGCGAATCGATGTCACCCTTCATGGGGATCGCCGCCGTGAGATCGCAGTTTTCCTTCACCAGTCTGCTGACGCCTTCTCCCTCGTTGCCGATGACCAGCCCCACGGGGCCTGTCAGGTCCAGGTCGTACATCACAGTGCCGTCCATGTCCGAGCACACAAACCAGATACCTTTTTCCTTCAGCTCCTGTATGGTCTTTGCCAGATTGGTGACTTTTGCCACAGGAGTGTAATTGAGCGCTCCGGCAGAGGTTCTTGCCACCACCGAGGTGAGCGTCGCCGCTCTTCTCTTCGGTATGATCACGCCGTGTGCGCCGGCCAGATTGGCCGAGCGGATGATCGCGCCGAGATTATGCGGGTCTTCGATATTATCAAGGAGAAAGATAAACGGAGGTTCACCTTTTTCTTCGGCCTTTTTGAGGATATCGTCGACGGTCGAATACTCGTAGGAAGCCACCTCGGCGATCACGCCCTGATGCGTTCCGGTCTCGCTCATCTGATCCAGCCGCTCTTTTGACACAAATTTGAGTATCGTGTCGTGCTTGCCGGCCTCCCTGACGATCGTCCTGATGGGGCCGTCCTGACAGCCGTTCAGGACAAAAAGCTTGTCCACACATCTGCCCGATCTGAACGCCTCGATCACCGCGTTCCTTCCTTCTATACGATCACCCATCGTCCTCTCCTTTCAGACCCTTTTCCATCAGTTCCAGCACCCTCGCCATGTCCCCTTTCAGGTACAGATAACCGACCAGCGCCTCAACGCCGGTGGCTCTTCTGTAATCACCCATGGAGGCATGTTTTGCCATTGTCGGAGAGTGCGCGTTTCTGCCTCTTCTGTAAACGGCCGCCTCTTCCTCCGTAAGTTCGGACTCTATGCGCGCCGCCATCTGTGACTGGGCCGAAGCCTTCACCAGATCGCTGGCCATTTTGTTCAGCCGGTTTACCGGACAGTTGCCTTTTTCCACAAGAGCGGTCCGCACGACCAGCTCATAGACCGCGTCTCCCAGGTATGCCAGCGTAAGCGGTGAGTAGGTGCGCAGATCCTTCTGTTCGGTCAGTATGATGCCGGGAAAGTTCATCAAGCTCTCTGCCATTTTACTCCCTCGCGGGTATCCTTGAGGATGATCCCCTTCTCGAGCAGTTCGTTGCGGATCTCATCTGCGCGGGCAAAGTTCTTTGCCTTTCTGGCAGCCTGACGCTCTTCGATCAGCCGCTCAATCTCGTCATCCAGGATCTCTTCTTCCTTTTCTACGATAAGGCCGAGCACATCCGTCAGGGTGAGAAGCTGTTTTTTAAGCGCCTCGGCAAAGGCGGAAGAGCTCTCTTCGGTCACCTTTGTGTTGGCAAATTTCACCAGATCAAACACTGCTGCCAGGGCATCCGCGGTATTGAAATCATCGTCCATCGCTTCTTCGAAGGCTTTTGTATACTTCTCCGCTTCCGCAAGCGCTGCCTTCTCGTCCTCTGTCAGTTCCGCTGCGGAAGATGCGGCTGCACGGTCGTTCAGTCTGCGAACACCTTCTACGATCCTCTCCAGCGCGCTCTTTGAGGATTCCATCAGATCGGCGCTGAAGTTGAGCGGGCTTCTGTAATGTGCGCTGAGCATGAACAGACGGAGCACCTGCAGGTCGTACTGCTCACTGATCTCTCTGACTGTGCGGAAATTGCCCAAGGACTTGGACATCTTGTGGTTGTCAATATTCAGGAACGCGTTGTGCATCCAGTAGTGCGCGAACGTCTTGTCGTTGCAGCACTCGCTCTGCGCGATCTCGTTTTCGTGATGCGGGAAGATGAGGTCCTCGCCGCCGGCATGAATGTCGATCTCATCACCAAGATATTTGCGGGACATGACCGAGCACTCGATGTGCCAGCCGGGACGTCCGTCGCACCAGGGTGACGGCCAGAAAGGCTCACCTTCTTTTTTCGGTTTCCAGAGCACGAAGTCCATCGGATCTTCCTTCTGATCCTCGCCGGATACCTGCAGGGCACGGAAGCCGGACTGCAGATCGTCCAGGTTTTTGTGGCTCAGCTTTCCGTACTCGTTGAAGCTGCTCACGCGGAAATAAACGGTACCGTCATCCGCGGCATAAGCGTGTCCTTTTTCGATCAGCGTGCTGATCATGTCGATCATGCCGTCGATCTCCTGCGTGGCAAGCGGATGCGTGGTGGCAGGCTTGACGTTCATTCCGTTCATGTCTTTCTTGCATTCTTCGATGTAACGTTTGGAAACTTCGTCGGCGCTGATTCCTTCTTCGATGGCCTTTTTGATGATCTTGTCATCGACATCGGTAAAGTTGGACACGTAGTTCACTTCGTATCCTTTGTATTCCATATATCTGCGGACCGTGTCGAACACGATCATCGGCCTGGCGTTGCCGATGTGGATGAGGTTGTAGACGGTAGGTCCGCAGACGTACATCCTTACCTTTCCTTCTTCTATAGGAACAAACTCCTCTTTTCTTCTGGTCAGTGTGTTAAACAGTCTCATGACTCTTTCCTCCCGTCCTGTTTATAGATCAGTGCCGATGCGAGCGAGGCGATGCCTTCACCGCGGCCGGTAAAGCCAAGGCCTTCTTCGGTCGTGGCCTTGATATTGACACTTCCTATGTCGATCTGCAGTGCAGACGCAATAATCTTTCTCATCTTTTCGATATGCGGCGCCATCTTCGGCTTTTGGGCGATGATCGTAGCGTCGATGTTGCCCGGCAGATAGCCTTCTTTTTTCAGGAGCTCCCTTGTATGTTCCAGAAGAAGGACACTCGATATTCCTTCGTATGCGGGGTCTGTGTCGGGAAAGTGCCTGCCGATGTCTCCCAGCGCGGCGGCTCCGATCAGCGCGTCCATGATCGCGTGGATCAGGACATCTGCGTCGGAATGTCCCAGAAGCCCCTTTTCATAAGGAATGCTTACTCCTCCGATGATCAGAGGACGGCCTTCTGTCAGTATGTGTACATCGTATCCGTTACCTGTGCGAAACTGTAGTCCTGTCATTTTTCTCCCCCTGTTCCGGGCGTTTTTTGCCGTTTTCGACTGTTCCCATAGTATAGGATAAATGTTCGAGTGTCAAGGAAAAGACAGGGGACGGTTCTCAAAGACAGGGGACGGTTCTCTGTCTTTTTCATTTAAGACAGAGAACCGTCCCCTGTCTTTTCCCAAAAGTCTCTGAGACAGCTCTCCACCAGAGAAACCCTGCACGTTTTTCTGTCTGACCACTCTGCGGGCATCAGGGATGCATAGTCTCTCTGCCTGAAACGGTCGTCCAGCAGGAGGATCACGCCTGTGTCGGAGGATGTGCGGATGACACGGCCGGCGGCCTGCAGCACTTTGTTCATCCCCGGGAAACGGTAGGCGTAGTCAAAGCCGTTTTCTCCCTGAGCATCATAGTAGCTTTTTAATAATTCCCTCTCTGTATTTACCTGTGGAATTCCCGGTCCGACGATGATGGCGCCGATCAGCCTGTCTCCCGTCAGGTCGATTCCCTCGGAGAAGATCCCGCCCATGATACAGAACGCCACCAGGCTCTCTTTGTTCTCGGAGAACTGTTCCAGGAATTCTTCCCTTCCGCGTTCGCCCATGTCCGGTGTCTGGCAGATGCACCTGACCCAGTCCATGGAGAACTCCGATTCGTAGACTTCGTACACAGCCTGAAGGAGCGCGTAGGATGGGAAGAAGACCATGTAGTTGCCTTTTTTTGCGGAAGCGGTCCGCGCTATGTACTCCGCTATTTTCCGGTACTCTTCGTAGCCCCGGCGCGTATAACGGCTGCTCACATCGCCGCAGGTGAGGATGATCCGGTTTTCCTGTGGGAATGGCGATGGGACATAGACGCCATAATCGTCCTCTCTTGTGCTAAGCAGTTTGCGGTAATAAGGAAGCGGCAGGAATGTCGCGGAGAAGAAGACCGTTCCGGCGCTGTTTTTCAGATGGTCGGAAAGGTTCCTGGCCGGGCTGATGCAGAACAGCTTCTCGGTCAGTTTTCCTTCGGCATCCTTGCCCGTATAGACAACATAGTCATCTCCCAGAAGTTCGCAGGTATTAACAAAGCGCCTGACCTCAAAGTAGCCATCCAGAATTTCATCTGTAAAAGAGCGCATTTCCTCTTCCTCGAACAGCTTCTCGATCTCGCCCTGCACAGACAGCAGCTGAAGAGGAAGCATCCCCGGCGACTCCAGAACAGTGCCTTCTTCGGTCTCTTTTTCGAGGCTCAGCATGCTTTTATTGACTTTATTCAAAGCTTTCACAAGTGCGGGGACCTTTCCGCGGCTCTTTTTTCGCATATCCATGATGGTGCTGCGCCGCAGAACGGCGCTGTACATCTCTCTGCTCCGCTCCACCAGGTTGTGGGCCTCATCCACCAGGAATATATATTTTTCGTTCCGTCCTTCGCCGAAAAAGCGGCGGAGATAGGCATCCGGATCGAACACGTAATTGTAATCGCAGATCAGGCCGTCCACCCACAGTGCAAGGTCCAGCGTGAATTCAAATGGGCAGAGTTCTTTCTCCCGGCACCAATCGATGATCGTCTCCCGGTCGTACAGGATCTCTTTCTGCAGGAATTCAAATACCGCAGCGTTCACCCTGTCCTCATATCCTCTTGCATAGGGGCAATAGTCGGGCACGCATTTGACTTCATCACAGAGGCACACCTTCTCTTTGGCTGTGATCGTCACCGATTTGAATCGCAGCCCCTCCGCCGACAGTATCCTTATGGCTTCCTCGGCGACTGTGCGTGTCGTCGTGCGGGCGGTCAGATAAAACAGGGCTTCCGCCTTGTCCTCTCCCAGGGCACGGATCGACGGGTAGACTGCTGCCATGGTTTTTCCGATGCCGGTGGGCGCCTGGATAAAGATCTGCCGGTTTTCGGAGATCGTGTGGTAGATGCTGCCAACAAGTTTTTTCTGCCCGTCCCGGTAGGGGAACGGAAAAGTGAGGCCTTGGATCGAAGCGTTTCTGGTCTTTATCCAGGACAGTCTCCAGGAGAGCCACCTATGATATGCAACGACCGGTTCTTCAAACCACTTTATCAGTTCTTCCCGCTCAAAGACCTGCGTAAAGCGCCTGATCTCTTCGTTGTCCAGGCCGCCGTAGGTCATCTGGATGCCGAACGAAGGGGAAGGATCGTCGGCCGCGAGCATCACCGCGTAACATTTCGCCTGTGCAAGATGTACGGGCACCGGCTCCTCAAGCTTACTGACTCCCGCGGACAGACCCTTTATCTCATCGACATAAGGCATGCCATCCTTCTCAAACAATCCATCCGCGCGCCCTTCCAGCACCAGGATCAGGTCGTCGAACTCCCTGCTAAGCTTTAAAGGCACCTCCGCGCGGTACAAAGAACCCATCTGCTTTTGTATTTTTCTGTGGAGGCGCCCGCCCTTCAGCATCGCCTCTTTGTCGGAAGTCCCGCGCCGCATGTCGATATCACCGCTGCGCAGGATGAACTCCACCAGGTTTCGCACCGAGGTTTTATATGTCGGTTTATCTTTCATGTTGCACGGCTCACCTCCTTTCTTGGTCAAAGGTAACCGGCAATCCGCTTCGCTACTTGCCGGTAACCAATAGCCCAC
>CAMNGN010000069.1 GCA_946538475.1 uncultured Blautia sp. | reverse complement strand
GTGGTCCACCACGGAATGCCGGCGATGCCCATGTTGAGGCCCGCGGCAAACTGATTTCTGAGGCTCTCAAATGTAGAATGAATATCTCCGGACCACACCAGCGCGCCGTATTTCTGGCTGCCCGCCCATGCGCAGCGCAGCAGATTGACGACCTGCTCCTGTCCTTCCGCCTTCATTCCGTCGAAGAAGGTCTTCGCGTACATCACCGGATAGACGTTTCCGATCTGCACGTTCGGTCCCAGATGATAGCGATAGTTTTCAAAGTCATAGACGGTATATTCCGGCTCGGCCTCGTCCAGCCAGAAGATCTTCACGCCTTTGTCATAGTAATTCTGTTTGATCTTGCCCCAGACATATTCGCGGGATTCCGGATTGGTCGGGTCAAACTGGATGGTGTTGCCCATGTAGGTGTTGTCGATGCGCACACCCTTTTCCACTCTGGTAAGAAGGCCCTTTGCCTTCATCTCGGCAAAGTTCTCGCTCTTGTAGTCCACCATCGGCCACACGGAGACCATCAGCTCGATGCCCATCTCCTTCAGCTCTGCGATCATGGCGTCGGGATCCGGCCAGTATGTCGGGTCGAAGCGCCAGTCGCCCTGTTTCGGCCAGTGGAAGAAGTCCACGACGATGACATCCAGCGGGATCTGTCTGCGTTTGTATTCTCTTGCCACTTCCAGAAGCTCTTCCTGGGTCTGATAACGCAGCTTGCACTGCCAGAAGCCAAGGCCGTATTCCGGCATCATCGGCACTTTTCCGGTTGCGTCCGCATAGGCTTCCTCGATCTCGGCCGGGGTATCTCCCGCAGTGATCCAATAGTCAAGCTTCTTGGAGGAAGCGACCGTCCAGGTGGTGATATTCTTGTTGAAGTTGACGCGGCCGATGCCGGGGTTGTTCCACAGGAAGCCGTATCCCAGGGACGAAAGCACAAACGGAACACTCGCCTGCGAATTGCGGTGTGCCAGCTCGAGCTCGGCGCCTTTGACGTTGAGGAACGGCTGCTGATACTGGCCCATGCCGTACAGTTTTTCGTCCGGGTTCGATTCGAACCGCATGGTCAGCTGATAGTCGCCGCCGATGATCGGTTTGAACTCACGGCCTTCCACCTCGAGAGAGCTGGTCGTCTTCGCGAACATATCCTCGCGGTTGCGGACATACTCTTCCAGAAGAAGCTCGCCCTTCTGATTATAGAAGAACAGCTTGCCGATGTTGTTGATGACCGCCCTGATCTTTCCGTTTTCGATGGAAGCGCAGCTGCTCTCGATCGTCACCTTCGATTCGGAAGGAGCCGGGTTTCCTTCCAGGGCCCAGAGCTCGTCGGGCATCTCGGGCATTTTGGATGCGCGCACTCTCAGGCTGTTCGGGCCCCAGGGTTCAACGATCACACGCTCTGCGTCATAGCGATAGCAAAGCGCGCCGTCCTTCTCTTCAAAATATCCAAGCAGAAAGTTGCTGTCAGAGCGAAAATCGCCGGAAGCTTCTCCCTCTTTTTTAGTAAAATCAGGCATTAATTTTTTCTCCTTTACTATTATCTTACATTGTTACTCTTTAACGGCACCTGCAGTCATACCGCTGACGATATATTTCTGCAGGAACACGAACAGGATGATGACCGGCAGCACGAGGATCGCGCCGTAAGCCATGATACAGTTCCATCTGGTTCCGTATTTATTCTGGAAACGATATATGTTTGCGGTCAGAGGCCTCATCTCGGGCTTGACGTTGAAGGTCATGGAGTAGGCCAGGTCGTTCCAGCCGTTCAGGAACGAAATAACCAGAACCGTGATGATACCGGTCTTGATCGCGGGGATCATGATGCGGACGAACGACTGGAGCACATTACAGCCGTCGATCCTGGCCGCGTCATCAAGAGCGGTGGGCACGTTCTTGAAGTACGGCCGCAGGGTGACGACGATGAAAGGCACGGAGCCCGACGCAATGGCAAGCGCGGGGCCGATGTATGTTCCCAGCAGATGAAGCTTGCTGAAGATCAGGTACATCGGGGTGAGCATAAGCGATGCCGGAAGCATCTGAGTGACCAGGAAGGAGAGCATAAAGCCCTTGGATCCCGGCACTTTATAGCGGCCCATGCCATAGGCGGCAGTCACGCCAAGCACCATGGAGATGCACATGGAAAGCAGCGCGATGCAGGTACTGTTCTTCAAAGATGCGATGAAGTCCTTATCCTTGAAGTTGTCGATCCAGGGCTGAACAGTAAAGTTGTGCGGATAATAAGTCACGATCTTTCCGAACGACTCCGAGTCTGTCTTGAACGACATACAGAGGATCCAGTACAGCGGGAACAGGAAGGCGATCGCGAGAGCCAATGCGATAAGGCAGAGGATGATATTTTTACGTCTCTCTTTAGGGGACTGAAATCTGATCTTTTCTTTCATATTAGTCGTCCTCCTTCGCGATCATGCGCAGGTAGAATAGGCCTACGATAAACAGGCAACAGAACAGTATGATCGCCGCCGCGCTTCCTTTCGAGAATTCATATTGCGTGAACGACAGCTGATAAGCATATGTTCCCAGAACGTCGGTAGCGTTCAGCGGGCCGCCGCTCGTCATGACAAACTGAAGGTCGAAGGCTTTGAATGTGTAAATGAAGCCGAGCATCAGAACAGCCACGATGGCCGGTCTTACCAGCGGCAGGGTGATGTAGATGAATTTTTCCCACTTGTTGGCTCCGTCCACTTCGGCGCTCTCATAAATGTCGGTCGAGATGCCGGTGAGGCCCGAAGTCAGAAGAAGCATGTTGAAGGGAATACCGACCCAGCAGTTCATAAAGATGACTGCCCCCATCGCCGTGTTTCCTTTCAGCAGCCACTCTACAGGCTGCTGTATCAGGTGCAGCTTCATCAGCAGGTCGTTGATGACACCACTCGATACGTCAAACATGTTTTTGCCGAGAAGAGCGGTGACGGACATCGGCATCATATAAGCAACCAGGACCAGTCCGCGGATGGGACCTGCCAGAGTAAATTTCTGTGAGAAAAACAGCGCGAAGATGAATCCGATGGTAAACTGGAAAAACAGACACCCGAAGGTGAAGACCAATGTGTTTTTAAATACCTTCCGGAATGTGGGGTCGGCGAAGAGTGTCTTGAAGTTCTCAAGACCGACAAACACATCTGCCCCCGACGCGAATGTCTTGACATTCACGTTTCTGAGGGAGAGGACGATGTTGTAGATCAGGGGATATCCCAGGATGACCAGGATATAGATAAAAGCAGGAAGGATAAACATATATCCCTCCAATTTTCTTCTTGTAGCGTTCTTCATAAGAGCAGTCTCCTCTCAAGTCTTGTAGATTGGCAGCGGCGATCTGCCGCATTGCCGGTCTTCAAGCGTAAATCCGCTTTGCAGATTTTGCACTCAAAAAGGAGCCGCCGCATTCACACATACATCAAGAATGCGGCAGCTCCTTATCAGTCCTTATACTTTACTGACTGATGTGCCAGTCACAGGTAACGGCTGTTCGCTTTGCTGCGTGCCGCTTACCTTCGGTCCTCTCTGTGGCCTATAGGTCAAAGTATTTACGGAAGAGGAGTCTCTTCAAGAATCGGATCGATCACTGCCGCTGCATCCGCTGCTGCTGTAGCTGCATCTTTCTCTCCAAGAAGAACAGCCTGCTCTGCTGTGTAAAGCGCCTCGGAAATGGTCGGCCACTGGGGATGCGGGCCTCTCGGCACTGCAAAGTTCATGGAATCGTTGAATACTTTGTATCTCTCGTCTGCGGTCCAGAAGTCTTTGAGTTCAACAGCGTCGCCACGAACAGGAAGCTTGCCGGCAAGTTCGCACCAGTCAGCGTTGTTCTGTGCGGTCTCCATGTACTCAAGGAATGCGATGCAGGCGTCTCTGTCAGCCGCGCCTGTGCAGACACCAAAGTTCTCGCCGCCGATGACGGATGCCTGTGCGCCGTTAGCGCTCTTCGGCATCGGAACATATGCATATTCCCATGTGACGGTATCTTTGATGGAGTCGTCAAGGTTCTGAGCGATCTGCCATGTGCCGGACTCGAGCATGCAGGCTTTCTCTGCTGCCCATGCGTTAAGAGCATCGCCCTGGCCCCAGTTGACAGCTTCTTTGCTCATGTAGCCTTTTTCGATCAGATCGCCAAGGATCTGGAATGCCTCGACGCTCTCGGGGCTGTCGATATCGCCTACGCTGCCGCCTGTGGTGTAGAGCCACGGGATAAACTGGAAGGTACCTTCCTCGTTGGAGATAGCGCACATTGCGAATCCGTATACGCCGTTATCGGGATCGGTGGTTGCCTCGCAGGCTGCAAGGAACTCTTCCATTGTCTCGGGAGCTTTGTCGATGCCCGCTGCTTTCAGCATATCCATGTTGCAGAGGATAGCAAGGCAGTTGGAGTTGTTGGGAAGTCCGTGGATACGTCCTTCGGAGTCACGGCAGCTGTTGAGCGGTCCTTCGTAGAAGTTATCCAGCTCGCCCCACTCTTCGAGTTCGTCGGTAATGTCCTCGAAAACGCCGAGGGAGATGTACGAAGCCATATCCGGAGAGTCAACCATTCCGATGTCGGGAAGTTCACCGGAAACTGCGCCGATGGTGTACTGTTTCATGAGCTCTTCACGGGATACATATGTAGCTGTTACATAGATATCGCTCTGCAGCTCATTGTAGGATTTGCAGAGTGCGTTGAGAGCATCTGCCTCACCTTCAAAATAGTGCCAGATCTCAATAGGAGTGCCGCCGTTGTCCGGTCCGAACATGTCTTCTGCGCCTACAGAAAAGCCAAGAGACATTACACATGCCGCAATTGCTGCTGCCATAGCCAGTTTCTTCATACTTACCTCCTTTTTCCGCCCCTGCACATTCACAATACGCACAAGGATCCGGGGCATGGGTTCTTGTGGTATTTACCAATTACCCATATTATAAACCGGATTCTTTGTGCATTTCAACAGATGATTTTAGGTTTTTCGAAATTTTTTAGTGTAATTTTTTATGATATTCGTATTATTTTAATGTACTTCTCCGCCGATAATCACTGAGGCTCATCCCGGTCTCTTCCTTAAAGCACTTATAAAAGTACTTCATATCCGTAAAACCGACCTTCCCTGCCGCCTCTTCGGCGCTCGCTTCTCCCGCGTCGAGAAGATCGCAGGCCTTTTGGATCCTGAACTTTCGCAGGAACCGGCTGAAATTCACCTTGATATCTCTGGTGAAAAGATAGCTGAAGTATTCCTGCGTGACACCCAGACGCGAGGCGAGTTCCTTCTGGTTTATCTTCCCTTGGAACTCCCGCTCGATGATATCCAGGGCTTTGAGCACCACCGGATGCGCCTGCGGATACTTTGTGCGAAGGGCTCCCGAGTCGGCCGTTCTTCCGGGCTCGCTTCCCCGGGGCTGATACAGTTTCTCCAGCACTTTGTTTACTTCCTCGGCCGTGACAGGCTTGACCAGATAATCCACCACATCCAGGGAAAGCGCCTGCCTGGCATACTCGAACTCTTCATAGGCGCTTATGATCACAAACTTGGTTTTGTAGCCCTGCTCTCTTGCTGTTCTGATCAGCGACAGCCCATCCATGTTCTGCATTCTGATGTCCGTGAACACCACGTCGGGGAGCAGCGCCTTGATGAGTTCCATGGCCTGAACGCCGTCCGACGCCTGTGCAATGACCTCGATATCTTCCCGCAGCGTCTCAAGAAGGCTGCGAAGCCCCCGGGAAGCTCTTTTTTCATCTTCTGCTATGATCACTCTCATTCGTCCACATCCTCTTTCATCTCAGGGATCGGTACCAGAAAAGTAAAGCAGGTGCCCTTCCCCGGCTCTGTATCCAGACTTGCCTCAAAATTTTGGCCGAAGAACATCCGCATACGGGTGATAACGTTTCTTATTCCCACACCCGTTCTGCCGGTATTCTTATGTTCCTCCGCACCGGGTATATCGCCGGCGGAAACTCCGCTGTTTTCCGGTTCCTGCGTAAGCCGCATGCCGGGTCCCTGCTCATCGCCAAGCATCTGCCTTATCCGCTCTGCCTCGGGCTCATTGATACCGCAGCCGTTATCTTCAATACGGATCCTCAGACGGTCTTTATCCATATCAACCATGATGCGTATCAGTCCGCCGTCTTCTCTTCCTTCAAACCCATGTATGATAGAATTTTCCACGAACGGCTGGAACATCAATTTACAGCATGGCCAGTGTCCGTAAACCTCCGGGAAGCTTATCTCGTAATCAAAAAGGTCCTCCCGCCTCAGCTTCTGCAGATAAAGATACTGATCGACCCAGGCGATCTCCTGATAGAGCATAACCTCCTGCCTTTTCTGGTCGAAGGTATAACGAAGAATGTTCGAGAGTTTTTTCAGCAGCTGCGACACCTCGTGGTTGCCGGCCTCCATGGCTTCGTAATTGATACAGCCCAGCGTGTTGCAGATAAAATGAGCGTTGATCTGAGACTCCAGCGCTTCCCATTCTGCATCGTGCTGCTGCTCGATCGACCGGAGGGCTGTCTGATGCTGGCGTTCGATCTCCTCGTTTTTTTCTTCCAGGATCCCGATCATCCGGTTGTATTCCTCGGCAACCTGCCAGATCTCGTGTCTGCCTTCGATGTTCACCTTGGTGTTAAGCTCTCCTTTTTCCGCCTTTTTCATGGAAGCGGAAAGAAGGCCTACGGGGCGCATCATCCGGCTGAACAGATACAGAATGAGCAAAATGACCAACAGCAGAACGCCCATAATGACAAACATCATTCTCCGAACTACGTTCGTCACGGTTTGCCACATGATCTCTTCGTTGATTTCTATATTCAGCTTCCAGCCAAAAAAGTCCAGTTCTTCCGTGAGAAGCCTGTAGTTCTTTTCATCGACCGAATCGGTTTCTCCATGGCTGCTGAAGTAAAGCCTGTTCCCTTCCGTGTCGGTAATAAACCCTTTGATATGGTCCGAATTGGGGATGTTCACCGAGTCCAGCACATCTGTCAAAATATCCGATGAGTATGTGCTTACAAGCAGCAATTCGGTATCCCATGCGGAGACCATACCCCCTGTGAGCGGCAACGCAATGTGAAATACACCTCTGCTCCGTGAGGGATGAACCGATGGTTCTGTATAGATTTTTACCCGCGGCAGAGATCTTTCCCTCACAGGCACTTTTTCGTCTATCATTTGGCGGGCCATCTGACAAACCGACTCGTAGTTATCCCCCGACCACATCGAAGCAGTGCCATCTGTAGTCCTGACACGGTCGTACTGTGCAATGATGCCGTCGGCCGATACGATCGCATCAACAATTGCGCCACCGGAATTAATGTTTCTTTTAAGCATTGTATTCAGCTTAAGGGTATCGTTCACCCTTGCCGATATTTCTTCCTGTTCCCAATGCTGTGCTGTCTGATATATCTCCGCATCTACAGCGGTACGGCTTCCCTGTAAGATCAGGGAGCGAATGGTATCATTCAGGTCATCCTTCACATAATGGATGAGCGTGTTTTCTTCTTCATAATTCTGTTCGAGAAGGAAATCAAAATAGATCCGCCGGAGATATCCGCCGAAGATAAAGATCAGGATCGAAAACACAATAAACAGGATAAGCACAAAATACGCCGCGAAATGTGTGGCAAAATATTCTTTGATTTTTTTCATGACCGTCAATCGTACTCAAAAATACCTTGCACAGCATCAGAAACATTCATAATATCTCCGTATGCCAGCGCATCCACCTTGTTGCAGCCTCTGGCCTTAGGGTCTATTGCTTTTATCTGCTCACAAATCACTGTTCCGGATTCACCGTTCTTACCGATTACCGGGATATGTATTGGACCTGCCGGAACATCCGGAATAACCGGGCATACATGAAAAATGCCTGTTGCTTTAATAAAAGCATTCTTGCTTACTATAACAAACAGCTGTTTTCTGAAGCCGGTTATCTTAATAATGTCTCCCTGGAAAAAATCGTTCATAACAGTTCTCTCCCAACCGGCTCACCCCAATCAAAATCACAGACTGAGATTTCTCCCTTGTACTCCGCAAGTCTTTCCTCAAAAGTTTTATGGACAAACTGCTTTCTGAGAACAATGGTGTCGTTTTCCATTTCTATATTCAATACATCAGAAATCTTTAAATGCATTTTTTCCAGAATATCTTTTGGGATTCTGATTCCCTGACTATTGCCCCAGGTTCTGATCACTACCTGATCCATGAAATCACCTCCTTAAATGTATATACATTATACCGTATAACATACTTAATAGCAATATGTCATGGGGCAATGGTGACGTATCTTTTTGGGCCAAAAGATACGTCACCATTGACCCAAATCTCGATAATATGATAAAGTAAATCAAAAATAACTCTTTGCAGGAAAAAAACATGAAAGAAAAAATCACGCTGACACTGACCTCTGTCATCCACTTTCTGGTGGACCTGACTTGTATCTATTATATGAACGGGGTATTGTTCCCACTGGCGGTTACGTCACACATGTTCCTCATGTGGGCAGTCTATTACAATTTCTGCGCCTTTGCCCTGCCGGCACTTGTAGGATATCTGGCAGACCGGGGGTTACCGGACAGCGGTGGAATGCGGGAACTTTCCGGGCATGACCGGCATCACGCTAAATCGCCGGGGTCCTTCCGCCTCCTTCTCGCAGCCGCAGGCTGCCTTCTTGTAGGAATCGGCTGGTTCACCTTCCGTATCCCTGTTTTGATGATAACTCTTATCGGAGTGGGCAACGGCATGTTCCATGTCGGCGCCGGAATGGAAGTACTGCACGACAGCGATTCCCGCTTTGCACCTCCCGGCATGTTTATCGCAACAGGCGCAGTCGGCGTGTTTCTCGGAACAACCTGGGGAAAGCAATTTCTGCCTCTCTGGAATACCTTCATCATGATCATGTTTATATGCGCCGCAGTTCTCATTCTGTGGAGTTTTCTGATGAAGTTCATTCAGGAGCAGGACAGCAACCGTCTTCAAGCTTCAACTTCTCCGAAGCAGTCCGTACACAAAAAAAGCATAAAGATCTCCGCTGTCTGCTGCCTCCTTCTGTTCTTCGTCGTATTCATCCGCTCCTACTATGGAGGCCTGACAAACTACACCTGGAAAACCGGCTTCACCCTGGGCCTGGTCTTCACTTTGTGCGTCGCCGGCGGAAAATTCTGCGGCGGGATCCTGGCAGACAAAATCGGCATCCGAAAAGCAGTCACTCTATCCCTGGGCGCAGCAGGCCTAACCGCTCTCCTGTCCTTCAAAACCCCAATCGCCGGCTGCACATCAATTTTCTTCTTTAACATGACCATGCCCCTGACCCTGAGCCTATTGGTAAATCTGATGCCCCGTTACAGCGGCTTCGCCTTCGGCCTTCTGATGCTGGCTCTGTTCCTTGGAACCCTCCCGGGAATGCTCCTGGGCCTGACATGGTTTGCCTTCCCGGCAGGCCTCCTGTTCCTGTGCCTCCTCTCAATGACCATTCTTCTGATCGAACTATATATCGTTAAAAAAGCATAAAAAAGGCTGCCGCACTAACAAAGATCTGTTAGTCGGCAGCTTTATGCGTCATCGAGAAACATCCCAGTACTCAAAAAAGCGTGACTCATGGAACGAGGAACCGACCCCGTGTTCCAAAAAAGGCGTGCCCGGAAGGGGAAGGGGGTGTCGGGGGTTGCCGGGTGCCGGTGGCACCCGTTTGGCAACGACCGGAGC
>CAMNGN010000068.1 GCA_946538475.1 uncultured Blautia sp. | reverse complement strand
TCGGAAGATGAGACGCTTTTCGACAATATGAACCGCTACATAATTGGCAGATTCTACAGACAACCTTACGATCCTGACAAAGACTTTTACGCACAGTTTGAGGCAAGGCTTGCTGAGGGGAAGAATCTGTTGGCGCTGTGAAACAGGGGACGCTTCCTCGTTCCGGCGGGCTTGGGGATACCGGAACGAGGAACCGTCCCCTGGTTCACGACACCACATTTACCGGTTTCCCCGTCAAGAACGCCCGCAGATTCTCTGCGGCGATATCCACAAGGCGGAGGCGGGCTTCTTTGCTTGCCCAGGCGATATGCGGTGTGATGATGCAGTTCTTTGCGTGAAGAAGCGGATTATCTTCTTTCATCGGTTCGACTGAGATCACGTCCACGCCTGCGCCGGCCACTTTGCCGGATTCCAGTGCGTCGAAAAGGTCCTGTTCGTTGACGACCGGACCTCTGGAAACGTTGATCAATATCACGCCGTCCTTCATTTTGGAGATATTTTCTTTGTTCACGATCCCTGTGGTCTCGGGGGTGAGGGGGCAGTGATAGGTGATGACGTCGGAGGAGGCGAGAAGTACTTCTTCGGAGACAAATTCCAGGCTGTCGGATGCGTAGTCCGTATATTTCTCCGGATGCTTTGTATACACCAGGATCTTCATTCCGAGTGCCTGCCCCACCTTGGCCACGCCGCGGCCGATGCTGCCGAAGCCATAAATGCCAAGCGATTTTCCGAAAAGCTCAATGGGGGAATCCAGCCAGTAACAGAAAGTGTCACTCCGTATCCAGTCGCCCTGTTTTACACTCAGGTCATGCATCTCTACCCTCGATGCCAGATTGAGGATAAACGCCCAGGTCATCTGCACCACCGAGTCGGTACTGTAGGCAGGAATGTTCGTCACTACAACGCCATGTTCCCTCGCCGCCTCGATGTCCACCACATTGTATCCTGTCGCACAGACGCCCACATAGCGGATCTCGGGAAAGCGCTCAAAAACCTCCCTCGTGATCGGCACCTTATTGGTCATGACGATCTCGCAGCCGGCTATGCGCTCCCATTTTTCGTCATCCGTCGTATTGTCGTAAATTGTCATGTCGCACAGGCTGCTGAGCGGCTCCCAGCTGATGTCTCCGGGGTTTACGGCTTTGCCTTCAAGTATCACGCCTTTTTTCATGAATTTGTCTCCCTGTAAAAGAAGCTGCCGCATTAAACATCACTGTTTATTGTGGCAGCTCCTGATTTATTGTATTTCCGTTATTTATTCAGATCACGCGGCTGCCTCTTCATCTTCCTCAGCAGTCATGTAGATGTAAGTATTTGCCAGCTCGTCGATCCTTCCGCTGTTTTTCTCCAGCGCGAAGAATGCGTTGACATACTGCAGCAGATCGCCTGCATCTTTCGGAAGAAGTGCTCCGAGTTCACCTTGCGTAAACGGCTCATCGATGAGAGGAGCGGCAAGTCTGTCATCCTGTCCGGCATAATAGCCGGCTTCCATGATCTCGGTGATCATAACATCGGCTTCGCCTTCCGCAATGAGGCCCGGGATCTCTTCGTTGGTCTCATGAATGGTGAGCTGTGCGTTGGGAAGATTCTCCTCCGCAAACTTCTCATTCAATCCGCCGGGATTTTCCATTACACGAACATCTGCCTGATTGATCGCGTCAATGCTTGTATATTTCCCGGCATCTTCGGCCCTGCAGAGAACGGTCTTTCCGTTTCCGAGATATCCGTCAGACATAAGTGCCTGTTCCTGACGCTCTTCGGTGATGGTAATGCCGGTAATAGCAATGTCAAATTTTCCGTCGAGGGTGTCCTGAAGAAGTGTCGGCCAGGTTGTCGGCACAAACTCGATGTCTACGTCGAGGGATTCTGCCAGGTCCTTCGCCAGTTCGGTATCAAAACCCACGTACATGTCTGCTACAGAGTCATAATAAGACATGGGACGGTAATCGCCGGTCGCTCCTACAAGAAGGACTCCACGTTCCTGAATCTCCGCAAGCTTGTTTCCGCCTTCTACTGCCGCTTCCTCTGTCGTCGCTTCTGTGGTTTCTGCTTCTGCGTCGCCTGCTGCTCCGTCTTCGGTCTCAGCCTCTGCGTCACCTGCTTCTGCCTCAGCTTCTGCGTCACCTGCTTCTGCCGTCTCTGCCTCTGCATCACCTGCTTTTGCTTCTTCGGTTTCAGCCTCTGCCTCGCCCGCTTCTGCTTCCGCAGCTTCAGTTGGCTCTTCAGCCGTTTCTTCGGTCTTTACGCTCTGGCCTTCGTTGCGTTCCTGCTCATCTGCTTCTGCATTTGCTGCAGCTGCTTCAGTTCCTTCAGCTGGAGCTTCCCCTTCTGCTGCCTCAGCTGCTTTGGGTGCTTCCTCTCCGACTACGAGTTCCTGGCCCAGGAAGATCCACTCCATGTACTCCTCATCGGTTTCATAGTAGTAGCCGTTTGCGTTGGCATTATCGATGATATTCTGACGGTTGAGGCCGAACAGTTCTTCCGGAGTAATGTTAAACTGCGATGCGATGCTGTAGAGGTTGTCGCCTTCCTGTACAGTGTAGGTGATCGGCTCTCCTGCCGGCTCGGTTCCTTCTGCGGGTGCCTCCGCATCTGCCGCTTCGGCTCCCTCTGCGGGTGCTTCCGCATCCGTCACTTCTGCGTTTCCGCCTTCAGTGCCTGCAGATGCTTCCGCATTGCCGTCCTCAGCCTCGGTTCCTGCCGCTGCATCAGCAGCCTCACCCTCCGAAGTCTCGGCCGGTGCCTGTCCTGCATTGCCATTCGACTGTGTCTCGGCGTTCTTGATCACATCGTCCATGTCCCTGCCCAGGTTAATGCCCTGGAAGTCCTCGTTATCGGGGAGGAACAGACGGAAGTTGCCTGTGATATCGTAGGAAGCCTGAGCGCTTGCGATATTTACCTGCAGAACATGTCCGCCCTTTGTCAGATCGTCGCTGACAAAGTGGAAATGCCATCCTGCACTGTTGAGTCCTTTCATGTAGACCGGGCAGAACAGACCTACCAGCGTTCCGTTGATGTCTGTGTATTCATACTCGACCTGGTCGGCTGCAAGGGCTTCATCGAGAAGTCTGTACGGTTTTTCCTGCTTAGGCTCGCTGCGCACGAGGATATCGGAGAACGTGCCTGTAACCTTCACCATGTAGAACAGGTTCTTGCCATTCGCGGCAACGACCTCGTTCAGATATCCCATCAGCACCTGAATGTCTGTCGCATTTTCGATAGCGATGCTGCCGTCTTCTTCAAAAAATGTAATATTGGCAAACGGAACCGTCATATCGTCTTCGACTGCGTTCACTGTTCCGTCGGCCGCCGCACGGTAAACAGTGCCGTCCAGCACGATCATCTCGCCGTCCAGGCCGTCAAATGTGCCGATTCCGGTGTCGCCGAACTGTTTGAGTTCACCCACAGAGACTGTTCCGTCGAAATAACCCTGGGCAAGTGACTGCAGAAGTGCCACCTGATAGACGGCCTCGTGATCGGCGGGATCTGTCGTTTCTGCCGCATAAGTTTCGACGGCTTCCTCTGTATCTTCGGCCGCCTCTGCTGCTGCCTCAGTCGTTTCTGCTGTCGCTTCTGCTGCCGCCTCAGTCGTTTCTGTTGCTTCCGCTGCCGCCTCTGTCGTTTCTGCCGCAGCCTCTGTCGCTGCCGCCTCAGTCGATTCCGCTGCAGCCTCTGTCGCTGCCGCATCTCCCGAAACCGCATCTGCCGATGTCTCGGATGAAACCGCCTCGTACGCCGTGCTTTCTTCAGCGGGAACGATCGCAGCCGTTCCGCCCGCCAGCAGCGAGATGCCTGTCATGACGGCAAGGGCTTTCTTCAAATACCTGTTCTTCATCCTGTGTGTGTCCTCCCTTCGATAGTTGCTTTACTTAATCTGTTCGATCATGCTGTCCACTTCGCGGCGGATGGAAGCCACCCTCTCTTTGGAGGTTTCTTCGTTATCGCTCACCGCATAATAATAGAATTTGATCTTCGGTTCTGTCCCTGACGGTCTCATGGCAAACCAGGTGCCGTCGCCCAGATCAAAGATCAGAACGTTCGATGCCGGTATGTCTTCGTAGCCGTGCAGATAGTCTCTGATCTTTTTCACCTTGAAGCGGCCAAAGCTCTGCGGTTTGCCGGCACGGAATTTATCCATGATACGGCCGATCCTGTCTGCGCCTTCCTTGCCTTTGAGGACGACCGACACCTGATCTTCCGCATACCAGCCATACTTCTCGTACATTTCTTTCAGAGCATCCCCGAGGGTCATCCCTTTCTTTTTATAGTACGCTGCCATTTCCATGATGAGCATGCCGGCACATATGCCGTCTTTATCACGGACCGGCTCTCCGGGAGCACTTCCGATGCTCTCTTCGTACCCATAGAAGTAGGTGTACCCTTCTTTTTCGGCTCTCGGGATCACGCCGCAGATGTTCTTGAAGCCTGTGAGCGCTTCGTAGACCTTGATTCCATAAGATTCACATATCTTTCTGCCAAAATCTCCGGTCACGATCGATTTGATCATAGCGGCTTTCTTCGGCAGACGTCCTGTGTCTTTCTTGCTCTCCGCCATGTAAGCGATGAGCATCGCGCCTGTCTGGTTTCCGTTAAGCGGTGTATATCCGCCTTTTCCATCCGGAATTTCCACCGCCATACGGTCGCTGTCGGGGTCTGTCGCGATCAATACCTCGGCTCCCACTTCTTTGCCCAGTTTTTCAGCCAGCTCGAAGCCCTTGGGATCTTCGGGGTTCGGATAACCGACCGTAGTGAATTCGGGATCGGGATCCTTCTGTTCGGGGACGATCATAAAGTTAGTGTATCCGAGCTCTTCGGACAGAACCCGGTACGGAATGCTTCCTGCTCCGTTTAGCGGGGTATAGACGACGCGAACCGTCTTGTCCAGCATCTCGTCAGGGCGCTGCTTCATCGATTTGACATAGTCATAATACTCTCTGTCCATCTGCTCGCCAAGCATCGTGACAAGGCCTTTTTCGATCGCTTCTTCCAGCGTGATGCGCGGGAATTCATCAAAAAGATCCAGGGCCTGAATTTCTTTCAGCATACCGTCCGATACGGCGCCCGAAATCTGCGCTCCGTCTGACCAGTACACTTTGTAGCCGTTGTATTCCTTGGGGTTGTGGCTTGCAGTCATATTTATGCCCGAGAGTGCGCCCAGTTTTCTGATGGCGAAGGACAGTTCGGGAGTCGGGCGAAGCGACGGAAACAGATAAACTTTTATTCCGTTCGCTGCCAGGATCTCTGCGGCAAGCTCCGAGAACTCTTTGGAATTATAGCGGCAGTCATAAGCGAAAACGACCCCTTTTGCCGGATCCTCGCCCGATTTTTTGATGTAATTGGCTATGCCCTGAGTCGCACGACCCACGGTTTTCTCATTCATACGGTTTGTTCCCGCACCGCAGATTCCGCGAAGTCCGGCAGTACCAAAGACAATTTCCTGATAGAATCTGTCAGTAATTTCGGCTTCATTTCCGGCAATTCCGGCGAGTTCCTCTTTCATCGGATCGCCGTCCGGCAGTTTTTCCATCCAAAGGTTATAAGTTTCTACGGCGTTCATGTGTCTCCCTCCTTTTCATGTAAGCCTGTTACTACCTATACTACCATAAACGGGCGTGATTCGCAATCTTTCAAGTGAAACAGGGGACGGTTCCTCGAACCGTCCCCTGTTTCACTTTAGTCAAAATCAAATGCGTCATTCACACCGTCAAATGTATCGTTATAGTCGTCTGTGTCTCCGGTGATGTCGGTACCGCCCTGATAATCATATGCATCATCATATGCACTATCATAGGAATCGTTGTAGTCGTCGGTATCATCAAAGTCTCCGCCGTTGTCCATTCCGAAGTAGTTCGGATCTGTGGACCACAGTGAATGGTTTACGTTGTCCTGATAGAGTCCTTCGGGAGTGAGATACCAGGAAACACTTCCGCTTGCATTCTCAAAGTGATCTGCTACTTTGTGGATCTTCTCGATCGAGCTGCCCTGAGAATAGATGGTAAAGTATTCTGTATAGTCAGAGTTTGTGGGTGCATCGCTGTCGATGAATCCCGGCTCGCTGGACCATGTGTAGTTTGAATGGTCATCTCTGAACAGGTTCTCGCCGATCTGATACCAGCCAAAGTCTTTGCCATTCTTTGTCACTGCGCCGTCTACGGTAACCTTATCGCCCTGATAGAGTTCGCCGATCTTGGCGTCGTCTGTGGAGCATCCTCTGCGGACGTTCAGCTCGTCGCTGATTACACGGTACACTGCGTTGATCGGTCTGAGGCCGAAGTCATAAGCTTTAGGAGCATCTGCCTTGGTGATCGCCTGCTTGGTGTCCGGTTTGAGAACACGGATCGTTCCGATGGTCTCCATAAGTTTCTGCAGATCTTCCTGCTCGTTGGAAAGTCCCTTCACTACGAATACTTCGTTCTTTGTGGAAACAAAGCCCTGATAAACCGCTTTGTACTCATCATTTGCTACGACCGTTGCCGGAAGAGCTTCGCCGTTGCTCAGGTGATCTATTGTAATGGTATCTTTGCCATCGGTGACTACGAACCAGTGAAGCGGATCCGTTGTGCTCTGCCACTCATCGGAAGGTGTTTCGATAGAAAGAACACCGTCATCGGTGGTGAGTGTTGCTGCGCTTACTGCTGTTGCTGCGAGTGCCATGATTCCTGCTGCGATACCGCAAGCCATTAATTTTCTGAATTTCATTTTTTTATCTCCTTTTCTATTTCCATGTGGTGTGTTTCTTTCACGGTGCATGCTTCGCAAGCACCCGCTCCATAAACTCCGCAACCAAAAACACCACGGGTCCGGGCACCACGAAGATCAGCAGGGGCAGCCGCCACACAAATACCGCGGCCATCGCCAGGATCACCGCTATCGCGATGCTGGTGAGGAAATATCTTGCCACCATATACAGCGCGATGCGCAGGAACCAGAAGGTATCCATCTCAAACCGTGAGAGCGCAGGAAACATATACGCTGCGGTCAGGACCACATAGACTGCCGCCGCGGTATAAAAACCGATCATGACCAGCCCGAAAGTACCCTCAGTTTTTGCCATAAGGATCCCGGAATTGAGCCGCATCAGAAAAAAAGCCAGAGCAGCTACGAGCCACAGGATGGTGGCCTGGCGGAAATTCTTCTTGAATGACTTGAAGAACATGGTAGAGGCATACCCTTCATCATTCTTTACGCTCTTCACGATTGCGTAATAAAGCGCGGTCGTGGAAGCTCCGATCGTGATGAGCGGCAGACTGCAGATGACCCACAGTACTCCGAGCATCAGCGTGTCAAATATCTTCCCGACGATCGTTGTGTATGCTCCGCCGAATCCAAACAGATTGTTCCAACCATTTCCCTTCATAGCCAACTCCACTTAAACAGCTGCCCGGAGTCCTCCGGACAGCTGCAAAAATACTGCTATAAGCAGTCTACAGTAGTCATAACGTTGCTCACAGACAATAGCTCTGACAATAACATCGAATTAAAGCAGATATTTCTCCGCCTCGCTCCCCGCTCTCACAAACACAGGGATCGCCTCATACGGTGCATCCGCGCAGATCGTCTGTCCGCCGGCATAGCACTTGCCATCGTTGATGTTCTTCCACTCGCCTTCCGGCAGATAAACCTCACGCTCGCGCACCCCCGCATAAAGGATCGGTGCCACCAGCACGTCCGGGCCGAACATAAACTCATCCTCGATCTCCGCGCACGCCTTGTCCTGCGGGAAATCGTAGAACAGCGGTCTGATGACCGGCGTCCCTTTCTCATGCGCTTCCTTCATCAGGCTGCGTGTGTAAGGACGCATATTCTCACGAAGCGTAATATACTTCTTGCAGATCTCATAAACTTCTTCGCCGTAGCTCCAGATCTCATTCTCGGCACCGCTGATCTGCTTTCCGCCGCCGTGATCCGAAAGAGCGGGTTTGAACGGCTCGCGGAAGCCGTGCAGCCTCATGACCGGGCAGAAAGCGCCGAAGGCGAACCAGCGCACAAGCACTTCCTTAAACGCATCGTCATTGATGTTGCCGCCGTGGAACCCGCCGATGTCGGTGGTCCACCACGGAATACCGGAAAGCCCCATGTTCAGACCTGCCGCCAGCTGATTCCTGAGTGCCCGGAACGAAGAATCGATATCGCCCGACCACACCAGCGCACCATACTTCTGGCTGCCCGCCCACGCGCAGCGAAGAAGATTGAGGATGTTCTCCTGCCCTTCTTCCGCCATGCCTTCGTAAGCCATCCTTGCATAATATTTCGGGAAGATGTTCCCCATCTCCAAATCTGCGCCGATGAAGTAACGATAGTGTTCAAACTCATACCCGGTGAATTCAGGCTCGGCCTCATCCAGCCAGAAGATCTGAATACCATCCTTATAATAATTCTCTTTCAGCTTGCCCCACACATACTTGCGGGCATCCGGGTTGGTCGGGTCGAAGATGCAGGCGTTACCCAGCTGTCCAAGTCTCTTGCCGTATTCCGAGCGGGAAAGATAGCCGAGCTCACGCATCTCCTCGTAATTCTCGCTCTCGCCGTCCACGGTCGGCCACACCGAAACCATCAGCTTTACGCCCATCTCGTCGAGCTCGCGCACCATGGCTGCGGGATCCGGCCAATACTCGGGATCGAATTTCCAGTCGCCCTCATGCGGCCAGTGGAAGAAGTCCGCCACGATCACATCGAGAGGAATGCCTCTCTTCTTATACCCGCGCGCGACCTCCAGCAGCTCCTCCTGGGTCTGATAGCGGAGCTTGCACTGCCAGAAACCAAGGCCGTACTCCGGCATCATGGGGACTGTCCCCGTGGCACGGGCGTAGGCTTCTTCGATCTCGGCGGGCGTGTCTCCGGCGGTGATCCAGTAATCCAGCTGTTTGGTGGAATAGGCTTCCCACTCGGTCACGTTCTTTCCGAAGGTGACCTTGCCGATCGCGGGATTGTTCCAAAGCATGCCGTACCCTCTGCTCGAAAGCACGAACGGAACGCTCGCCTGCGAATTTCTCTGTGCCAGCTCCAAAACGCATCCTTTCACATTCAGGAACGGCTGCTGATACTGGCCCATGCCGTAAAATCTCTCGTCATCGTACGCCTCGATGCGATAGATCAGCTTATAGCCATCGCAGCCTGCCTTCGGCTGAAACGTCCTGGGATCGATCTCCAGCGCGCTGGCAAACTTTTTGCTGCCCTCATACATATCGCGGGTGCGGTCATACTCTTCAAACAGCACCTTGCCGTTTCTGTCGGTGAACAAAAGAACGCCGCCCGAAGAAACATGGCAGGTGATGTTCCCGTTGGTGATCACGGCAGTATTTCCTTCTATAATAATATCCGCCTCTGTCTTCTCGGGAGCCTCGAGCGCGCTGTGCTCATCGGAGAGGAATTCGCACCTCTGGGTCGCGCGGACCCTGAGGCTGTTCTTTCCCCACGGCTCTATCCGCAGAAGTTCCTTGTCGTTTCTGCGAAGGAGCGCATTATCTTTGATCGAAAACATGTCAGTTCTCCTTTACTGTGGAAAGTCTGAAGTCATTCGTAACTGTTCAGTCACAAGTTCCTTCACAGTTACGAGGCCGGGCGCAGGCTCCTGTCGTCGCATTGGAAGTGCGCCCGGCCTTAGCTGTTGAACTTTTGTTTCACGCCCCTCGCAGTAAATGCGAGGAGCTGACTGAACAGTTACAGCCTTTTTTTGTGAAAACCGGCAGCTTGTCGAGCGGCGCGTCTACCGTGACGGTCTGACCGCCCTCGTATGTCTCGCCCGACCAGATATGTGTCCAGGAAGCTCCTGCAGGCAGATACACTTCTTTCGTCCTCTGTCCGCGCTCCATCACAGGCGCCACCAGGATGTCGGGGCCGTACATCATCTCGGATTCGTTGTCCCAGCAGACCTTGTCCTCCGGGAAGTCGTAGAACAGCGGCCTCATGACCGGCGTTCCTTTTTCGTGCGCTTCCTTCATCAGGTTTCTGGTGTA
>CAMNGN010000067.1 GCA_946538475.1 uncultured Blautia sp. | reverse complement strand
TCAATTTCATAGTTTGTGAAGAAACCGGGACAATGCTTTTGCTATTGTCCCTGTTTTTCCATCCGGAGGTTTTTTAAATGGAAGTGATGGAACAGATCAAAAGCGCAGTCCGTGCCCCGTTCATCGCGGCAAAGGAAAAGCTGGAGAATAACGAGAAGATACAAAGGGCACTCAGGTGGGCTTTTGCGATCGTTGCGGCATTTCTTCTGGGATCGCTGACTGCAGTGTGCTTTTTTCAGTCTGTGACCATGCAGGAGAGTTCCATGGAGCCGACGCTTTTTGTCGGGAATAAATTCTTTGTGAACCGCCTGATCTACAGGATTCATGAACCCGAACGCGGGGATCTTATCGTCTACAAGACAAACGGAAGTGATGAGGCTGCACTGCACATACACAGAGTGATCGGCCTGCCTGGAGAGACGGTGCAGATCGTCGGCGGCAGAGTGCTGATCAACGGCGGCAATCTTAAGGAGACGGGAGATTATCCCTCGATCTCCAATCCCGGCATGGCGGCTTCGCCGCTGACGCTCGAATCGGGAGAGTATTTTGTGCTTGGCGACAACCGAAACAACAGTGAGGACAGCAGGTACGGAGATATCGGCGTCATCAGCGACAAGTATATCGTCGGCAAGCTGTGGTACAGACTGTCGCCCATCGGCAGTATGGGATTTATATAACTGACAGTCCACAAAGCAGACTGCCGGTTATCTTAAAGTAAAGGAACGTGATCATACAATGAATGTACAATGGTATCCCGGGCACATGACAAAAGCCAGGAGACAGATGCAGGAAGATATCAGCCTGATCGACCTGATCATCGAACTGGTGGATGCCAGGGCTCCTCTTTCGAGCCGCAACCCCGATATCGATGAGCTGGGAAAGAATAAGGCCAGGCTGATCCTGCTTAACAAGGCGGATCTTGCCGATCCGGCACTCAACAAAGCATGGACGGAGTACTTTACAGAAAAAGGGTTTTACGTCGTAGAAGCGGATTCCAGACGATCCGCCGATATGAAAGCGGTCAACAGCGTGATACGCGAGGCTTCCGCTGCCAAAAAGGAGCGTGACAGGAAACGCGGTATCAAGAACCGCCCGGTCAGAGCCATGGTTGCGGGGATCCCGAACGTCGGAAAATCGACGTTTATCAATTCCTTTGCGGGAAAGGCCTGTACAAAGACCGGAAACAAACCCGGAGTGACAAAAGGTAAACAGTGGATCAGATTGAACAAAGAGGTGGAGCTTCTGGACACCCCCGGTATCCTCTGGCCAAAATTTGACGATCAGGAAGCCGCCGAGCGTCTGGCGTTCACCGGGGCGATCAAGGATGACATTCTCAATATGGAAGAGCTTGCGCTGCATCTGATCGAAACCCTCATGAACCGGTATCCCGGAAGCCTTTCCGGCAGATACGACCTGGAAGAAGCCGGTACCGCGGTGCAGGTCCTCGAAAAGATCGCCGAAGGACGGGGATGCGTGAAAAAGGGAGGTGCCCCGGATTACGAGAAAGCCTCTTTGCTTTTGTTCGATGATTTCCGGAGCGGCCGCCTCGGAAGGATCACCCTGGAGATGCCATGAAGAAAATAGACGAGATCAGGGAAGAATTCGAGGCAGCGGATTTTGGCAGCTACGAGGAATTATTCCTTAAATATACAGAAGATGAAAGATCGGGAGTGAAAAACCTGATCGCAAAGTACGGCAGAAAAAAGCAGGCGTACGAAGAAGAGCTGGCCCGTACCGAGAGTCTTAAAGTGTACGAGCACAAATACGATCACCTGGGCTATGTGTGCGGGATCGACGAAGTGGGCAGAGGACCGCTGGCCGGCCCTGTGGTTGCCTGCGCGGTGATCCTTCCCGCAGACTGCGATATACTGTACCTGGACGATTCCAAGAAGCTTTCCGAAAAGAAGCGTGAGGAATTGTACGATGTGATCATGGAGAAAGCTGTAGCTGTGGGGATCGGGATGAGAGACCACCGAAGGATAGACGAGATCAACATCCTGCAGGCCACCTACGAGGCCATGCGGGAAGCCATCGCGAACCTCCGCGTTACTCCGCAGATCCTTCTGAACGATGCGGTGACGATCCCCGAGGTCATCATACCGCAGGTTCCGATCATCAAGGGAGATCAGAAATCTGTCTCCATCGCTGCCGCCAGCATTGTGGCAAAAGTCACCAGAGATCGTCTGATGTGCGAATACGATGCGGTGGTGCCGGAGTACGGATTCAAGGACAACAAAGGATACGGCAGCGCCGCGCATATCGAAGCGCTCAGAAAATATGGCCCCTGCCCGATACACAGAAGAACGTTCATACAGCATTTTGTATGATATTTTGTACAGAAGATGCCTACACTTGACCGGAAAGAGAAGAAGATAACTGAAAAAGAATAAAAGACTTGAAGGAAGCGTATACGAAGACAGGGCAGCCGAGTGGCTCACGGAGCAGGGCCTGATCATACTGGAGAAGAACTTCAGGTGCCGGATCGGCGAGATCGACCTTATCGCACTCGACGAAGATGTCCTGGTTTTTGTGGAGATCAAATATCGAAGTTCGCGAAACGCAGGATTTGCGGTCGAGGCCGTAAATCCCCGCAAGCAGGCTGTGATCCGAAGAGTTGCACAGTATTATCTCCTGAAAAAGAGAAAAACGGAGAATGTGCCCTGCAGGTTCGACGTGCTTGGATTTGACGGAGCCAGGGTCACCTGGATCAGAAACGCATATGAAGAGCGGAGATAACAGGTTATGACAGACGAGACGGAGGAAAAATGTGATGGAAGTAAAAAGCATATCACCGGTATGGTACGATGATACAAAACGAGGAATGCATATTCATCATACCGACGGAGTAACCTGGCTGTCTTTCCCCGCTTTTGACAGCCTCGGCTTTGTGCGGAACGGGTTCAGTACAAGGCTGGGAGGCGTAAGCCGGGACTGTTTTGCCACCATGAATCTGAGTTTTACGCGCGGAGACAATGAGGAGGATGTCCGGGAGAATTTCCGGCGGATCGGCAGGGCCGTAGGGTTTGCGCCGGAGAGCCTGGTCCTCTCGGATCAGGTACATAAGACGACTGTACGAAAGGTGGACAAAAAGGACTGCGGGTCGGGATACACAAGACCTAAGGACTTTTACGAGACGGATGGCCTCGTCACCGATACACCGGGCGTGACCCTGGCAACCTTTTACGCAGACTGTGTCCCGCTGTATTTTGCCGACCCGGTACATCATGCCATCGGCCTGTCCCATTCCGGCTGGAGAGGGACGGAGGGGCGCATCGGCGAAGTGACGCTGAAAAAGATGGGAAGCGAGTTTGGCAGCAGGCCGGAAGACGTGATCTGCGGGATCGGTCCTTCCGTGTGTTTCAAATGCTATGAAGTGAGTGCGGATGTCGCCGAACGTTTCATGGCCATGTTCGATCCAAAGTACCATGCAGACATATTGCTCGCAAAGCCGGACAATAAATATCAGCTGAACCTGTGGGAAGCAAACAGGCGTATCCTGATCGAAGCGGGAGTGAAGCCGGAGAATATCCATATCGCGGGTCTTTGCACTTCCTGCAACCCCGAACTGTTATATTCTCATCGAAAGAGCGGCGACCGCCGGGGAAATCTCGGTGCGTTTTTGAAGATCGTGTAACAAAAAAGCCTCGCGTCAATGCGAGGCTTTTGCTTTAAGCTTGTTGGTGAGTGTCATGATCTTTTCGTTGTTGGAACGTACTTTCTCGATCGGCACGTCATGGTTGATGATATCAAGAATGCTGGCCAGATATTTGCTCATGTTGGCTTCGAGATAGTACGGACGGGTCAGCAGCTCTTTCGGGCGATAGTTGAGGTTTGTGGTGATGACCCGGTCGATCCATCCTTTTTCATAGTACTCATCAAACTTGTCAAGTCCGTCCGTAAACAGACCGTATGTGGTACACACAAATACCCGTTTGGCCTTGCGTTCCTTGATCTGGCGGGCCACATCCAGCATACTCTCTCCGGAACTGATCATATCATCGATGATGATGACATCTTTTCCTTCGAGCGAATCGCCCAGAAATTCATGCGCCACGATCGGATTACGGCCGTTCACCACGGTGGAATAATCCCTGCGCTTATAGAACATACCCATATCGACGCCCAGAATGCCCGAAAAATAAACTGCACGGGACATTGCTCCCTCGTCGGGACTGATCACCATGAGGTGGTCATTGTCAATCTGAAAATCAGGGACATTATTTACAAGTGCCTTTAAAAACTGATAGGAGGGGAAGAAATTGTCGAAACCGCTGAGCGGGATCGAGTTCTGCACACGGGGATCATGAGCGTCAAAAGTGATGATGTTCGATACCCCCATGTTGATCAGCTCGCGAAGTGCGATCGCGCAGTCCAGCGATTCACGTTTGGAACGCCTGTGCTGTCTTCCTTCGTACAAAAACGGCATGACCACATTGATGCGGCGTGCTTTTCCGGTGGCGGCAGATATGATTCGCTTGAGATCCTGAAAGTGATTGTCGGGTGACATGTGATTTTCGTGACCGCAGACAGTGTAGGTAAGGCTGTAGTTGGTGATGTCGATCATGATAAAAAGATCGGCGCCTCTGACAGATTCTTTGATGTAGCCTTTTCCTTCGCCTGTTCCGAAACGCGGGCATTCACACTCGACCATAAAGGTCTTTTCGTTGTATCCCTGCGGGATCGCAATCCCTTCTTTTTCCCGGTGAGAGGCTAATTCCCTGCGGTATTTGACCAGCTTTTTATCGACCTCCTGTGCCAGATCCATGCATCCGTCCAGTGCTGCGATGCGGATAGGCGCGATCGGTATGGAATGTTCAAGCAATTCAATATTAGCCATGTTTTTCCTCCTGTTATAGGTGAAGAGAGTGGAAGCCGTTTTTTCGACTTCATGCACATTATTTATAACATCTGCTTCAAAGTACGTCAAGGGATTTATGTGTTATATCATCCTGTTTTAGTCCAATTTTCCGGGGCGATCCTCCGCAGGACCGTTTGATTTTGTCCTTGCGGCTTATGGATGGATATTGTAAAATGAAACTCGAGGTGATGCAAATGGATGATGAATCCAGACGAATCAGAGAAGAAGTAAAAAAACAGTTTCCGAACATGACTCCCGCCCAAAAGCTGGAATACATATGGATGTATTACAAGTGGGCGATCGCGCTTATCATAGCGGCTATCGTACTGGCTATCGCGATCAAAGACTGGGTGGAAAACGCAAAAATGCACCAGGTTCTGGGAATCATGGCGATAAACACCGATCCCGGTTACTCCGACACGACCGAGGATGATATCAAACAGCTGATCGGCTCGGAGGACAAATACGAGACGGTGGCGGTGTACAGGAATGTGGTGGCAGATCCCGAGACCGGCAAATTCGATTATCAGTCACAGATGACTTTCGTCACCATGCTTTCCGCCGCAGAGGTCGATGTCATGCTTATGCCGGAGATCACCGTGGACAAGCTGGGAGAAGGAGTCACCTTTCAAAATCTGGAGCAGCTGCTTCCCGATGACTTTGAGGCAGGAGAAGGGGTGAGCTTTGACGGACCTTTTATGGTAATTCAAAAAGGGAATCCCGCGTACGAGCAGTTCGGTTTTTACTATGAACCGGTCTATGTCGGCCTTCTCGACGGAAGCAGACATGAGGAAACTGCCATGGACTATATCAAAGTCCTGGCGGGCGCAGCATAAACATGTGTAACAGTAACTGTTCAGAATCTGAGCAGATACGTGAAATAGTCTATCTGACAAAACAATAATAAGGAGGGAATACAAAATGGGACTTATTCAGGCAGGAATTTCGGCGGTCAGCAGCACAATGTCAGACATCTGGAAAGAGTATTTTTACTGTGACTCGATGGCCAAGGACGTACTGGTGGTCAAAGGACAGAAGAGGACCGGAAAAGGTTCTAACAAAGGCACCGACAATGTCATCACCAACGGATCCGGAATCGTTGTGGCGGACGGACAGTGTATGATCATCGTGGAGCAGGGCAAGATCGTAGAAGTCTGTGCGGAGCCGGGCGAGTTTACCTATGACTCCTCCACAGAGCCCAGTATCTTCGGCGGCTCACTTTCCGAGAGCATCAAGAATACTTTCGCGATCATCGGCAAGCGTTTCACCTACGGCGGTGCTCCGGCTATGGATCAGAGAGTCTACTACTTTAATACGAAAGAACTGATCGACAACAAATTCGGCACCCCGAGCCCGATCCCGTTCCGTGTTGTGGACAACAACATCGGTCTGGATGTGGACGTATCGGTGCGCTGCAACGGCGTATATTCCTACAGGATCGCCGACCCGCTTCTTTTCTATGCCAATGTGTGCGGCAATGTCAACCAGGCATATCTGAGAAGTGATATCGATGCACAGCTGAAGAGCGAGTTTATCAGCGCGCTGCAGCCGGCTTTCGGTACCATCTCGGAGCAGGGCATCAGACCCAGTGCACTTCCGGCACACGTATCGGAGCTCTGTGACGCGATGAACCACGCGCTGACCCGCAAATGGGCGGAGCTCAGAGGACTCGAAGTGGTGTCGGTCGCGCTGAATTCCGTGACGCTTCCCGAAGCGGATGCCGAGCTGATCAAGACAGCGCAGAAGAGTGCCATGCTTCGCAATCCGGCGATGGCAGCGGCAACGCTCGCAGGAGCACAGGCAGATGCCATGCGTGCGGCAGCTTCCAATTCTGCAGGCGCAATGACCGGCTTTATGGGAATGGGCATGGCTTCTCAGGCAGGCGGCTTCAATCTGCATGACCTGTACGAGATGAGCAACCGGCAGGGCAGCGCTCCTCAGCAGCAGGCAAAACCCCAGAGCGCTCCGCAGCAGGGCGGACAGTGGACGTGCTCCTGCGGCACCGTGAATACGGGAAAATTCTGCACGGAATGCGGAAGCCCGCGTCCCGCGGCACAGATCAGATACCGCTGCAGCCAGTGCGGATTTGAGCCGGAAGGACCGTCTAAATTCTGCCCGGAATGCGGTCATCAGTTTAACTATCAGGATGTGATCCGATAAGGGAGAGTTAAATGGCAGGTGTAAAAGAGTACAAGTGCCCGTCCTGCGGCGGCGTCCTGGAGTTTGACAGTACGCTGCAGAAGATGAAGTGCCCATATTGCGGGACAGAGCTGGAAGTGGAGGCGCTTGAAGCCTACGATGCGCATCTGAATGACGAGACGCCCGATGATATGACGTGGGACAGCGTACAGGGCAGCGACTGGGACGAAGAAGAAACAGCCGGACTCAGAACATATATCTGCGAATCCTGCGGCGGCGAGATCATGACAGATGAGAGCACCGCTGCATCGAACTGCCCTTTCTGCGGCAATCCTGTTGTGATGATGGATCAGTTCAGCGGACAGCTGAAGCCCGACTATGTCATCCCGTTCAAGCTGGACAAGGAAGCGGCAAAGGAAGCGTACCGCAAACATCTGAAGGGTAAGATCCTTCTGCCGAAAAGTTTTCATGATGAGAACCATATCGACGAGATCAAAGGCGTCTATGTTCCGTTCTGGCTGTTCGGCGCGCACGCCGACGCTTCGTTCCGATACAAGGGGACGAAAAAGGCTGTGTGGGATGACGGAGATTATATCTATACCCGTACAAGCTACTATTCCATCTTCAGAAAGGGCGAGCTCAGGTTTGAGCATGTGCCGGTAGACGGTTCGTCCAAGATGGCAGACGACCTGATGGAATCGATCGAACCGTTCGATTTTTCGGAAGCCGTAGATTTTCGGACGGCTTACCTGTCGGGATATTTTGCGGACCGCTATGATGTCTCGCAGGACGACAGCATTAACAGGGCTAATGCCAGGATAAGGCAGAGTATCAGCGATACTTTCCGCAGCACGGTTAACGGATATCAGAGTCTGGAAGAGCAGGACGGGAATGTAAGGCTTACGGACAGGAATGCAAGCTACGCGCTTTATCCGGTGTGGCTCCTGAATACCACATGGCACGATAAGAACTTTACTTTCGCCATGAACGCACAGACGGGCCGCCTTGTGGGCGACCTTCCCACAGACAACAAAAAAATGATCCTGTTCATGGTGGGGCTCAGCCTCATCTTTATGGCGATCATTTTCCTGTTCTTTTATCTGAGTGCGTAAAGGAGGCGAGAAGTTGAAGAAGATTTGGAAATCTATTCGGATATGCGCCGCCTTTTTCCTGCTCATCGCATTTACAGGGCTCCTTCCGGCTGTTTCCGCACAGGCGCAGGCTGTCTATCATCCCGAACTTCTGGTGGACGAACCGGGCCTTCTGGATGCGGAACAGTTTGAGACGCTGAACTGTAAACTGTTCGATATCAGTCAGGAGCATCAGTGCAATGTGGCGGTCGTGGTTCTTAGAAATCTGGGAAATTACGATGCGCAGGGGTACGCCAATCAGTATTTTGTCAGCAGTCAGTACGGATATGAAGCGACAAATGACGGTATACTTCTTCTTGTTGCCATGGACCAGCGCAGCTGGGCGCTGACCCGCGATGGGTTCGGGTACGATGCGTTTACGGATGCGGGGCTTCAGTATATATCCAAACATGTCAGAGAGAAGCTTTCCGACGGAGATTATTACGAAGCGTTTAACACATATGCCGACCTTTGCGACCGTTTTCTAAAAAAAGCGGAGACAGGGGCTGCCTATGACAACGGAACATTGCCGCGCGACTTGCCTTCGCTGAGTGCCTGGGCAGTGATCGTCGGACTCGGCGGTGTCCTGGGCGTAGGCATCACGCTGCTTATGAAGATGCAGCTGAAGACCGTCAGGTCCAACCCTGCCGCAGGAGCCTATATCAGAGACGGAAGCTTTCACCTGGAAAGGCAGGAGGATGTTTTCCTCTACAGCCGCGTGACCAGAGTGAAAAAGCCCAAGGACGAAAACCGCTCCGGCGGAGGTTCAAGGGGCGGCGGAGGCCGGTCTTCGGGGCCGAGCGGGATAAGCGGGCATTTTTGATGTTTGTTCTTAAGGAGTAATAGATGAAAGTTGAAGAGGTGCTGAGAGAAGTACAGAAAGGCACCGTCTCGGTAGAAGAAGCTGCGGCGATCCTGAATAAGGAAGGCTACAGCGAGATGGAATACGCAAAGCTGGATACCGGGCGTAAAGCCCGGACCGGTTTTGCGGAGGTGGTCTACTGCCGGGGAAAGGCGGACGATCATCTGGTTTCGATATACAAAAGAATTTATGATTCGGAGGGTACCGTGTTCGGCACCAGAGCTGACAGCCGCCAGTACGAGCTGGTACGCAAGGTGATACCGGAGGCAGTCTTCGACCCGATCTCGGGAATCCTGAAAGCAGGCCCCGGCATCTCGGAACCCGAAGGCAAGATAGCGGTATGTACGGCGGGAACGTCGGACATTCCCGTGGCGGAGGAGGCAGCGCAGACGGCCGAATATTTCGGCACCCGTGTGGAACGTGTGTACGATGTCGGCGTGAGCGGGATGCACCGTCTTTTGTCGCGAGCAGAACAGATCGCCGATGCGAACTGCATCGTGGCGGTCGCAGGAATGGAAGGTGCGCTTCCCAGCGTTCTGGGAGGGCTGGTGAGCTGCCCGGTGATCGCTGTGCCCACTTCTGTCGGGTACGGTGCCAATTTCCGCGGGCTTTCCGCGCTGCTCACGATGATCAATTCCTGTGCCAACGGAATCGCGGTCGTCAATATTGACAATGGCTACGGTGCGGGATACATTGCAACACAGATCAACAGGCTGGCAGTGCACGGGCCTGTGGAAAAAAACGAAAGGGCATGAGGAAGTTTTGATGCCAAAACAAGCAATATATTTTGAATGTAACTCAGGGATCAGCGGAGACATGACTGTCGCCGCTCTTCTCGATTTAGGTGCCGATGAAGGAAAGCTCAGAAAAGTTCTGGCAAGCCTTCCTGTCGGTGGATATGAAGTGCGCGTGAGCAGAGTGAAGAAGTCGGCGATCGATGCGTGCGATTTTGATGTGGTGCTCGATGAGGATAATCATGATCATGATATGGAGTATCTGCATGGGCATGAGCATCATCATGAGCATGGACACGATGACGAGCATCATCACCATGAGCATGAACACGATGATGAGCACCATCACCATGAACATTATCATGAGCATG
>CAMNGN010000066.1 GCA_946538475.1 uncultured Blautia sp. | reverse complement strand
TAAGCCCTCGGAGAGCCTTCAGCGAACATAATCTACAGATTTTCAAGGTTCATTATAGCCTATTTTTTAGGCCATCGTTTTTCATAGCTCACTTGACACTACCCAAGTCTCTTCAATGGCCTCATTTATCTGTCTTATTAAATTGAATGATCATTCCGCCCGTTTGTGTCTGCCGGGCGGATGATCATTCCGTCTTTTCATGCCTGCTCAGCGGATAATCATTCCGCCTTTTCGCGTCTGCTCAGCGGATGGCGATTCCGCCTTTTTGTGTCCGCTTAGCGGATGACGATTCCGCCTTTTCCGCGGCGGCCTACCGTCGTCTCCGGTGCCGGCGTCTCATCCTCACCGCCTATATCAATAATGTCGAGTTCGGGAAGATTTGCAGTGTTGCTCAGTCCTCCGTGGACTTTACTCATCTGCTCATCGTTCAGTTTCTTTACGTTTTCAGGTGTTCCAAGCATTTCGAGTTCATCAAATTCATTTACTCTATTATTCATAGCTTTCATTTTCTCCTCTTAAATTGTTTTATAAAACTATTCTATCAAATGGTTTATCAGCTTCTTTTATCGTTACTGTTTCTGCGGTCCTTTTATAAAGACACATACATATATAATTATACACCTATTTTGCATTGAAATAAATATCATTTGGATGAGCCGGCGGGCTATGACGGTTTCGCCCGGCGCCTGTATTATTCCTTTGTTCTGCCATCTTCCGGGTCTTACCACCTCCCTTGCAGAAGATATACAATAGGTTTATTTTGCTCATTCACCTCGTCCGCACATTTGTGGTATCCTTATATTTCAGTGGGAGATGTCAGCTATCGCTGATCCGGCTCCCGCTCTTTCGTCTTTCGAGCAAGACGAAAACTGTTTTACGTAACATAACAGTTGGAAGGAGAATTACCACTTATGTATGAATTTGCCTCTCATGTCCGTTATTCCGAGTGTGCCCCCGACTACAGGCTCTCACTGGCCGGGCTTGTCAACTATCTTCAGGACTGTGCCGTCTTTCACGCCGATGATGTCGGGCGCAGCGGTCTTCAGCTGAAGAAGGAGGGCTTCGCCTGGATGATCACCGGGTGGCAGATCAGGGTCGACCGGTATCCGCGCATCGGTGAGAAGATCATCACCCGCACCTGGGCGCATGGATTTCGAGGCCTCGAGGCGCTCCGCAACTTCACAATAAAGGACGCGGAGGGCAGGATCCTCGCCTGCGCCGACTCCCGCTGGTGCTATTTCGACATGGAGGCGGGACGTCCGGTACGCGTTCCCCAGGTCGAGATCGACGCTTACGGGATCGAGGACGCGCTCGTGATGGACAAGGCGCCGCGCCATATCCGGCTCCCGAAAGAGGGCTTCGTCGAGAAGCAGCCTTTCAAGGTCCGGACGATCCATCTGGATTCGAACGGCCATGTCAACAACGAACAGTACATTGCCATGGCGCTCGCCTATCTCCCCGCCGGAATCAAGGCTGTGGAGCTCCGGGTCGAGTACCTGCGTCAGGCCCATCTCGGGGACGTGCTGAGTCCTCGGGTCTACCATGACCGCGAGGAGTATGTCGTGTGGCTCGAGACGGCGGGTGCGCCGTGTGCGGTGATGCAGTTCTTCGTGTAGTATTCGGAACGGCTTTCGGGGACGGTTCTTCCCGCCGCTATTTTACCGGTCTTCGGGGACGGTTCTTCCCGTCGGTATTTTAGCGGTATTTGGGGACGGTTCTTCCCGTTGGTATTTTCGACAGCGGGAAGAACCGTCCCTTTCGTCGGTCCCCGTCTGTCACCATCGGGCGTCCTCTTATTTCCCGTCATATACTTATACGGGAGAGCGGCCGGGAAAGTATAAATATTTTTCTCTTTTTTAGCAGAAAGCTTTTTTGCAGAAGGCTTTTGACAGAAGCCACAAGTATTGCGCGATGAAGAATAAAAATATTTGCAAAAGATACAAATGTAGTCCCGGCAGCATCTGTCAAAGTGGTCATATACGGCTTTCGGGGACGTTTCTTCATGAAAAAAAGCATCCGGTCTTCACCGAATGCTTTTCTTATTTCTTTATATCTTTTTTCTGTTTTCAGAAATTAATATCCGATCAGGCTGCCGGCAACCCATGCATCATCAGATCCGGAAGCAAGGTGTACTCTGTACCATACATATCCACCCTTCTTGCAGGTCTCACCTGTTGTCTCGAGCTTCTCGCCATTGTATACTTTTGAGATGACTTTGCTGTTCTCGCCCGGTTCCTCTCTGATGTTGGCATATCCTACAGATGTGTTCTGTACTGTTCTGATTGCGCCGCCGATTACTGTTCCAAGAGCCTCTTCGCTGATTCTGTTCATTTCTGTCATGATTTTTTCTCCTTTTTTCTATATGATTTACATCTATTCTGTATTTGTTTATTTTGGTCCCGGGCTTTTTGCCCGTTCATTAATATATACGATTAGAATAGGTGGAGGGCTAATTTTTTTTGACTGTTGCGGGGTGGCCCCTCATTTGCCATACTAAATTAGACCTTGGGGCACAGATTTACTTTGGCAAAGTCTAATTCAGTCTGTCAATCAAGCTTGCGGGGTGGCCGGAGGGTGAGCTTTCGGGGACGGTTCTTCCGGCTGTTCTTTTAACGGATTTTAGGGACAGATCTCCTTCTGTCGCTGCTGATATACCTGCTGTCGCCTGCCTGCGGAAGCAGAACACTGCTCTTGATTTCTGCTAATTGGACAGCAGGAAGAATTGTCCTGGAATGCTTTTATTATGTCAGCAGAGAGAATTTGCATTCGCATGCCATTACATCAGGAAACTCCTCAGCGTTCCAGTCTCACTATACCTGACGTGAAGCACCTTCTGCATTGCGAGACCGCAATTCTTCGCAAACTTTTATCTCTGACGCTTTCTTTTGTATTCCAGATCAGAGACATGTCTCATTTCGTACATTCATCGCAGACTTACATCATAAACATTCTGCGTTTAATTTCATGAACGCCTCTGCGCTCTTGACACGACATGCGCAGCGTGTAAGCGCCTTCCACTGCGCATGTCTGCGCTCCGCCGAAGGGTTTTATTCTTCATCGCGAGATTGTACTCACGATGAAGACGAATGTCACCTTGTGCGCGTATCTCACGACTGAAGCCTAAGCAACAAGATGGCCATGCTCATAACTGGCTGCTATGTTTCATGACCATCTTTATAGTAGCCACGAGTATTGCGCGATGTAGAATAAAAAATCAATAACAAATAGTCGCTCTGCGACTTTTTGCACGCTGGTGTGCACAAGCGTCAGCTTGCATCTTCATCTGCGCCCAGGTCACATCCTCGCGGAGCTACTTCAGTCATAGGGAAGGAAGTTTCCAATAACATAAAAAAGCACCCGGTATCCGCCGAATGCTTTCATTTTCATATCTTTATGTTCTCAGAAATTAATAACCGATCAGGCTGCCTGCGATCCAAGCATCATCAGAACCGGTGGTAAGGTGTACCATGTACCAGTCATATCCGTCTTTCTTGCAGACTTCGCCAGTTGTCTCGACTTCTGTGCCGTTCTTTAAGGCTCCAAGTACCTGGCCGTTCTTGCCCGGCTCTTCTCTGACGTATGCATATCCTACGGACTTGTTATTTACTTTCCTGATCTCGCCGCCTGTTACATCTGCAAGTGCTTCCATGTTAAGTGCATTCATTTCTTTCATGATTATTTTCTCCTTTTTTTATCTATATTTCGTATATTATTTTATTTTTGTTTCCGGGCTTTTTGCCCTTGCATATATATATACGGGTGGTTTTACCGGGGGGACATATATTCTTGAAAAAATATTGGGAACCCTCATTTGCCATGCTAAATTAGACCTTGGGGCGCAGGTTTACTTTGACCGATTAGCGGGGACCGGTCGTTGGGGACGGTTCTCCAGGATGGTGTTTTAACGGTCGGCGGGGACGGTTCTCCAGGCTGGTTTTTTAGCGGTCGGCAGGGACGGTTCTCTAGGCTGGTGTTCTAACGGTCGGCGGGGACGGTTCTCTTCATGTCGACGACTCTTGGAGAAGGATCTATTCTGACTGTGAGTCTTTTAAAGATAATCAGATACCAATCACCTTGGATTTGCCCTGATGATATCCTCAGGGCGGCCAATGACAGAAGTGTGAATCTCCCCTGACTGCCGGAGACGTCTCTTTAGGTCAGCCGTTGGCGGAGATCTGTCCCCAACGGCTGCTATTTTACCAGCCGGAAGAACCGTCCCCGACGTCCGTTCCAATGACAGAAAAAGGCGGTACTCGTATGAGCACCGCCTCTGTTTTTATCTCTATTTATTTTTATATACGATGGTATGAATTACCGAAGAAGGCTGTCTGCGATCCAGCCGGATTTCTTCAGGCTCGGTACGTAGCAGAATCTGTATGTGTAGACAGATGTTCTATCCTTCACTGTTCTTGTGCTGCCAAGGACCAGTGTGTTGCCCGGGATCGTCGTGATCTTTGCTGCGGACTCGGATCCTTTTACGCGAAGGGTTGCCAGTCTGGTGGTGTGCTTCTTAAGGTTGCATTTGATTGTTGCGCCGCCGTTTACTGCGTTGAGGTCGTCTGTGTTGATAGTCATCTGGTTAAGCATCATATCTGTCATTTTCTTATTCTCCATATCTATTATATTTGTGTTTTTTGTTTCTGTTTTGTGTTTTTTGACTTACATCTTTATATACGTTGATACTTCCCGGATGGCTAAAATTTGTCAATTATTAATTTTTTTCTGACTATTAATTTAAATCTTCCCACTGTTTTTCGCGTCGCAATATTCTGACGGTTAAGATTGGCCAGGCATCCCCCATCATCATCGACCGGATCAAAGGGCCCAATTCTGCTTCTGACAAGCGCTTCACACACCCACCGCCGCCGATTTCGAACACGGCAACGCGAGCGGCTGCAGACCTGTTGGAAAAAATCGCACCTCCCTGCGCACTGCCATGACCATTGAACCATTCTCTGTTCATACAATATTTATTTCATCAAGTTTTTCATATATTACCTGTGCAAATATTGCATGCCCTTCAGCAGTCATGTGCTCATCATCAACAGTACTGGGCTCTACAATGTCAGATGCTGCAAGAAAATGGACTCCCTGCGTTTGCGCGACTTTCCGGAGCACTTCTCTCAATTTGCCGCTGGTTTGGACAGAAGCGGCATCAAACTCAGGATCCTTTTCCGGCTTCCACACGTCTTTTCCCAGCAGAAGCGGCGAAATAAGCAGAATATTTTCGGCTGAAATATCCTGTTTTAACGCATCGATACAAAGTGAAATTCCTTTTCCGATCATCCATGCTGATGCACGATAAAGTGTTTTGCAGTCGTTCGTCCCCAGCATAAGGATAGCTGCATCAATTGGGGCATGAGTCTGCAAAATCAAAGGCAATGTTTTCAATCCGTTCCTGTTTTCACGGAAATTATCCTCGAAGACCGACGTTCTTCCGCACAGACCTTCCTCCAAAATGCAGACATCCCTGTCCCTCAATTTCTCCTGGAGCAGGCTTGTCCAGCGGACACCCCACGGATAGCGCTCTGTCGTTCCGGGAATCAGGCCCCATGTGTTAGAATCTCCGTAGCATAATATCTGTTTCATCTGCTCACCTCCGGTCTTCGGAATTCAATACTCAAAAAATTCGCCAGATTTATTAAACTTTTATCAGCCGATGCATGGACTCTGTGCATAAAAAAACCGGGGCTTACTACATAAGCTCCCGGGCAGCTGGCACTATAGCACTTCTTTCTGAAATGTCATACATCGGAACAGCGGCAACACATGCAGACGAATGCACCTGGCCATTCTGATATGCCCGGGGGAAAAACATTCGACAACAACACATGCTAGATTCATAAGGATCGGCAGTTCTATACATTGCATTCCTTTTCTTTCCTGATTAGTTGCTCAAATCCGATGGTGTTACTATACACCTATCATCATGCTAGGTCAATGAGTGAATAAGAACTTACTTTTGGATTCACCTATTACCGTGCCGCAAAACAGAAGAATAAGGTATCGACAATTGAAAAGGCGTGACCGAAGCCACGCCATTTACCAAGTGCTGTGATTTATATTTTTTATTCAACTTCTGTCCGGCAGATACCGGTATCACACGCAGGATCATCCTCCATGATCCTTCCCGTCCTCATTCCGGCGGTGTAGGCGGTAGATACGTATACAAATCTCCGAAGGCTCCCCTCCCGGTCCGTTTTTCGCGCAAAACGGATCATATATCCTGTACCGTTACGATTGATCGTCATCAGATCCTTCTGCGACTTCTGGATGCCTGTTTCGGCACCGATATGATAAATAATCGAAATTTCCCCTCTCAGCTGTCTGAGCACAGCGGGTTCCAGTCCCAGATCCGCCTGCGTAAAATCTCCGGTCAGCGGGATGATCCGTTCGCCGATTTCCCTGTAAAGTTCTTTTACCTCATACCAGATTGCTCTCAGTCTGTGGGCAGCCTCTTCATTATCCGCCGCCCTCACCAGAACATAAATTTTCTCCTTTGTGGTACGAATCAGCTCCGCGGCAGTCTCCGTACCGAGAAAACCTGTTGCACCTGTCAAAAAAACAGCCATATTTTTCCCTTTCAGCCATAACTTATTATATAGATTTTAAGATCATATTAGATGTCAGGACAAATTAATATAGCCGGGAGAGAAGCGCCCATGTAACATTTGCATCATATATAAGTAAAAAATCATCCCTGTACCGTATTCCGCTGTACGCCGTACACTTTTCAGCTCTATTTCACACAAATATGCGATTTATTTTTAATTTTTGTCTTTTCAATCTTTCATTTATGTGTTAGTATAATAGCAGATCATCCCTCACCTGTCAATACGCATCTTTAGAAAGGAATTCACAATATGCCGCGAAGAAGTATTGAGCGTCCCGCCAGAGGAACCGGAAATATAATTGATATGAAAACAGGAAAAGCAGCGGAAGGACCGGCTCTCCCGGCCCTGTGCGAAAGAATTCGCTTTTTCCGAGAGAAGGCAGGCCTGGAGCAGAAACTTCTGGCAAAAAAAATAGGCGTCACTTCCAACGCCGTAAGCAACTGGGAAAACGGTCGGGGAAGACCGGATATAAACCTGCTGCCGGATATCTGCCATGCGCTCGGTATTACCTTATACGAATTGTATGACGAGGAGGATCCGACCGTCCACTATACCGTCGGTGAACAGTTATTTATAGAAGAATACAGGCAGCTATCGCCCGGGCACAGGACCGCTGTAGCGCGATTGGTAGAATCCCTGCTGAAAGCTCAGGCCGCAGAAAGCAGCCCGCGCATCAGCAGACTGACCTACTTCAGGAAATCTCTGGCTGCCGGCTTCGGTGTCCCTACCGAGATTGATGACAGCGGCGAACCGATTTATCTTTACTCGTCCAAAGAAGTCGACCGGGCGGACTGTGTCTTCTCAGTAAACGGCGACAGTATGGAACCGATCTACCATGACGGCGACATGGTACTTGTGTCGCGCATTCCGGACGCTCCGAGTCTGCAGCCGGGCGAAGTCGGCGCATTCATCGTCGGTAATGAAACTTATATTAAGGTATATCGTGAGGAAGGTCTGGAATCCATGAACCCGGAATATCCGATCATGCACTTTGACGAAGCGGAATCAGTATACCTGATCGGCCGCGTCACGGGCATTCTGGATCCTGAGAAAATTGCTTCCGGAGAAGATATCGGAAAATATCAGTTGCTGCATCCGGATGAGGGCTGAACCTCATCCCTTCCGGAACCGGCCGCCGGTGCGAACATGCCCGGAACCAGAACCTGCCGCCTGTACGAACGTGCCCACATAAACTGCCTGCTGTACAGAACATGCCCACCGCGCCGGCAACTTGTCCACACAACTAAAAAAGGAGGTGAAAGTATGGACAAAGTCTATATCTGCATCGACCTGAAATCCTACTACGCCTCCGTCGAATGTGTCCACCGTGGTCTCGACCCGCTGAAAGCCAACCTTCTTGTCGCGGATCCGACGAGATCCGACCAGACCATCTGCCTCGCAGTCTCGCCGGCTCTCAAGGCAAGAGGTGTCCCCGGAAGGCCCAGGCTTTTCGAGGCAAAACAGGCTATCCGTAAATACGAAGCAATCTATCGGACCAGGATCAGCTATATTATCGCAATCCCACGTATGGCTGAGTACGAACGGATCTCCGCTCTGATCTACTCCATTTACCTGCGTTACGTAGCCGCGGAGGACGTCCATGTATATTCTATTGACGAATGCTTCATCGACTGCACTGCCTACCTTCACCTGTACCGGGAGGAAGCGGAGCGGCAGCATGTCCATCCGGCTCATGTTCTGGCCATGACCATGATCCGGGATGTCCTGAAAACAACCGGAATCACTGCAACTGTGGGAATCGGGACCAATCTCTATCTGGCAAAAGTCGCCATGGACATCGTTGCAAAAAAATCCCCCGCCGATAAAGACGGGGTCCGGATTGCTGAGCTGAATGAAGATTCCTACAAGTACCTCCTCTGGGACCACCGTCCTCTGACCGATTTCTGGCAAATCGGTCCCGGCAAGGCACGCAGGCTCTTAAAGGCCCATCTGAATACAATGGGTGATATTGCGGAACGGACACAGTGGGATGAGGAATTCTTCTACAAGACCTTCGGAATCGACGGTGAAATCCTGATCGACCATGCCTGGGGCATTGAGCCTGTCACCATGCAGGATATCAAGTACTATCATACCGACAGTCACAGCCTCTCCAACGGACAGGTCCTGCCGCGCCCATACCGGTACGCTGAGGCCAGAGTCGTCTTCCGTGAAATGGTTGAAGTCCTATGCGCCGACATGATTCGTAAGAATCTGACTGCGCCAGTCTTTACATGGTGGGTCTCTTACGATTACAAGAGTCTGGAAGAATGCCCTTCCTATGACGGTCCGATCTCCATCGACTTTTATGGGCGGCTTCACCCGAAACACAGTAACGGAACTGTACGGATGAGGATACCAACCAATTCAGTTCGAGGTATTACTGCGTCGCTGACCGACTCATTTGATCGAAAAACCGACCATCGCCTGCTTTACCGCAGGCTTGGTGTGTGTGCTGTCGACACTTCGGAGGACAACGGCATCTATCAGCTGGACCTGTTCACAGACTTTGACGCTCTCGACCGCGAGAGGCGGATCCAGCGGGCAATGCTTGAAGTCCGAGCCAGATACGGCTCGAATGCAATCATCAAGGGTATGAATCTTCTGGAAGGTGCGACCACGCTGGAACGGAATCAGCAGATCGGCGGTCACAGGGCGTGAGATGATGCACAGCAGGCACTCTCTTTCACCAAAAATGCATTGAGCCATGCCTCGCTCCGCCCCGGTCGGACATCCGTCGTAATAAACACCTCCGCAGTCCGAAGGCCGGGAACTTCCCCAAGGAGCTTCTCCAGCTCTTTCTCCGTCAGGTCAGTGAAGTATCTTCCGTTCCTTATGCCCTCGAACTCTCCATATTTGAAAGATACGTAAAAACAACCGCCGTCCCTCAGATGCTCTGTCATTTTTCGCAGTACCGGAGGAATTTCATTCATTTGCAAATGCAGCAGCGACGAACATGCCCACACCCCATCAAAGCTCCCTTCCGGCTCATATTCCCGGAAGTCAGCTACGATGACCCGCTGTCCAATGTATTCTTCCGCCAGCGCCGCAAGGGTCTCCGACCCATCCACCGAGACTACAGAAAATCCCCGTTGTAAAAAGGCGAGGCTGTCCCTTCCTGCTCCGCATCCCAGATCAAGAATTCGCCCTGCGATGGGGAGATATTTCAGAAATCGCTGTTGAATATCGGTGAAGTCGACATTGACGGTGCCTGCGAAGAAGTCTGCTGCTTTTTGATTGTAATAATCTATTGTGAGGTTATCATTCTCCATTTTTGCTCCTGTTCTAATCGGTTGCTGCATCCTTTTGCATTCACTCTCTGTTCAGCTAGCACATCTTCCACAAGGCTCATACTCATCCGCAACAGCGTCATAAAGGGTCGTGCCGATCGCATTTTCCCCCGCACAGTCTGCGCTAAAATGATACTTTTCTCCGGTAGGTGTGACAAAAACTATTTTTCCATCCGTTGAATCCAACCCTTTAATACTGTAACCGATTCCTCGCCATTCATCTTCCGGTAAATTGGCAAGATCATAAGATGAAAGAATATATAAATCGGATGTACCTGGACTTATGGCTGTAACGACAGCCTTCACAATTGTCTCATTTCCGGATTCATTACTAGAAATATCTGTAATTTCTGAAGAAAGGAGAGCGGAATCATAACTGATATAAAAATCCTCAGCTCTCAGATCCGCAGGCGTTGCAGTAATGGTGAGTGTCAGTTTTTCTCCATTTCCCAGTGTGATCGGATCGTATGAAACATGCAGATAATCCTGATCTGCTCTTGCGCTGCACTTTTCAATTCTTATGTAAGTGTTTTCTCCATCTGTTGCCGCCCCCGGCGTTGACGCTTCTGTTGGCTCCTGTTCCGCTGCCGACCCC
>CAMNGN010000065.1 GCA_946538475.1 uncultured Blautia sp. | reverse complement strand
GAGAAGGTGACATCGCTTTTTCCTTCGTTGGGATAACAGCTGGTAAACAGGATCGTCTTATATTCAGCGCCAAGAAACTGGATGTTGGATCTGAGTGTCTTGAGCGCTTCGGAATAATAGTAATCCGCTTTTCGGGTATCCTGCAATGTGATTTGCTTCATAATATTCTACTCCTCTTTACGAGAGATTGCTCATCTACGGTTTACTTATGAGAAGAGCTTTTCCTGTTTTTCTTATTCTTGCCTTTCTTGGTGTTGATGTAGTCACGACGGTCCGGAACGGAAGCCAGCATGGACAGACCAAGATAGTTCTGCATGTCGTCCTCGGATTTGATGGTGTCATCAAGCACTGTGAGCAGGACGATCGGGCCGGCTGAAAGAAGGAGGCCGAGCAGAATGCCGATCAGCACGTTGCGCTTTTTGCTGGGGGCTGTCTGTTTATCCGGTACCTTACCGCGCTCGATGATCTTGGGCGGTACAACTTCCATCTTATCGCCGATGAAAGCGGAGGAGACCGATGCGACGCTGTTCACGATATCTCTGGCCATCTCGGGATCGGGATTGTTCACCGAAATATCCAGAAGACGTGTACCCTCGGGATTATTGATGCTGATGGTTTCTTTCAACTCTTCGGGGGTGGTGGCCAGGTGAAGATCGTCGATCACTTCCTCCAGCACCGAAGTGCTGCGGATGAGGACTTTATAGTCGTTGGTCAGCTGTGTACCCAGCTGAATATCGGCGATGGAAGTAAGGGTGGTCTCTTTGGAGAGGACCAGAAGACTGGCGGTCGATGTATATATCGGGGTCATCAGGAACATGGTGATGGCCAGCGCAATGACGCCGCCCGCAATGCAGGCAAGGATGATAAGAATGAATCTCTTTTTCAGAGCAAAGAATACTTCACGCAGGTCAATGGTGATCTCGTCGTCGTCCTGCATGGCTTTTAAATTTACATTGTCGAATCTGTTATTATCCATAACGTTCCCTTTTCATTATTTATTAGCGTGAATCGATGCGGCCGGAGATGTCATCCGGTGCTTTCGCAGAGATTCATAGTGCTGCAAGTTGATCTTCCAAGCACTCAGTATAAGGTAACTATTTCAAAATATCAAGGTCATTCCTCAAAAAAGAAGGACGGATTTTGTATAAATAGCCACCTGGCATAGTCATTTCCGTTTGCTTTTGCTGCCTGGTCGTATGCTTTGGCGAGGCCGGGGGTCCGGGAATCGCTTCTGTGGGCATCGGTTCCGACAAAATCGATCAGGTCCCGTTTCATGAGTTTGCGGGCGTATCTTTTTACAAAGAAGCCGTCTTTTCCGCTGATGGTGTCTGCGTTGACTTGTATGAACGCGCCCATGTCCTTAAGTTCCTCCATCCCGTCAAAGTCGTCGCGGATATTGGAGTAGCGTTCTATATGGGCGATTATGGGCTTGTAGCCGTGGTTCAGAAGGTCCAGTGCGCGTTCGAAAATGAGCGATTTTGGGTCGCTTCCCGAAAATTCGAGCAGGACGTGATTGGTGCCTCCCAGGGTGAGGCGTTCGCCTTTTCTCAGACATTCGGAGATGTCAAGGCTTTTGTGAATTTCGCTGCCCAGACGGAGGGTCAGATCGGGCCATCTTTCTTTGGCCTGTGTTTGAAGCTCCGCAAAGGCCTGTTTGACCTTTTCGAGCGGGGGCTCAAACATCTGATACCTAAAATGCGGGGTAAGCATGATGCATCTTACCCCGTCATTGTATTCCATCTGCAGCATTCTCAGGGATTCTTCCATATTCCGCGAGCCATCATCCACGCCGGGGAGGATGTGGCAGTGAATATCGCATAATCCGGTCTGTTGCATAGTGTCACTTCCCCTTTTTGTATTTTATCTAAACAGGAGTTCAAGGCGTGATGGACTCCTGAAGAGACCTATATGTATTTCCTGCAGAAGCCCTCAAACTTTTCTTCATATTCCTCCGGTGCCTCTGTATAGGAGCATACATGTGCGGCGCCTGGGATCAGGAGCTGTTCTTTTTCGCTGCAGCAGGCTTCGTAGTCCGCCTGACCCATGTAGCAGGGGACGAAGGTGTCGCCGGTGCCGTGGATGAAAAGGATCGGCACGGTGGCGTGTTTTACGGCCTCAATGGGAGCAGCGTCCGAGAGCTTAAAGCCGTCGGCTGCTGTGGTGAGGAGGCTCATGGTTTTTACCATAAGAGTGCGGAGCGGATCGTATTTGATGATGCCTTTGAAGCAATGGTCCGCTTCTTTTTCGAAGTTATCGTAGGGGCTGTCGGCGATGCAGCACTTGACATTCGGAGGAAGAGTGCTGCTTCCGGTCATCATCAGTACGGTGGCGGCGCCCATGGAGAGGCCGTGGAGCACGATCTGCACATCGTCGCCGTAGATGTCGACGATTTTGCGCGCCCAGCGGATGCCGTCGCGGTGTTCTTTTACACCGAAGGTGATGTATTTGCCGTCGGAGAGTTCGTGCGCGCGCTGGGAGATGATCAGGAAATCAAAGCCCATACGTTCGTACATGTTGACAAAGCGGGCCATGTCGTTGATGCCGTTGGCGTGAAAGCCGTGGCAGGCGAGGACCACTTTTTTGTTGTAGTCTTTTACGTGGTAGAGGCGGCCGCGGAGTGTGACTCCGTCATCCGCGGTTATTTCGACCTGCTCCATCGGGAGGCTGTTCAGCTTGGGAAGGGCCTCGCGTTTCTGGCGGTGGTATCTGACGTAGCATTCTTCGGTTTTGGGGTCAAATTCTTCATTGGGGTCGGGGTCTTTTCGAAGAAATGTATCTCTGAATATTTTGAGCATGACTGCCGCGAAGGCGCCGCAGAGTGCTGCAAGGATCGAAAGTACTACAAGAATTATGCGAAGCACGGATTTTTCTTTTTTCATCCGGGGTTCCCCTTTCCGAGATTTGTGGTAAACTGTTTACGGCGGAGATTTGACGCCGCCGCTGTAACCATCATTTTATATGACGGGGGATGAAATGTCAACGCCATGAAACGGGGGATGACAGAGGGAGTAGGTACACATGATACAGGATATAAACGGAAAACAGGAGATCACATACGTGCAGGACGCAGTCCCTGCGCCGGAAGACGCGGTGCTCCATTTTAAAGGAAGAGATATATTGGTCAGGGAAGGTGCTTTTGAGAGCGGTGCGGAAGCCGGCGGGAAGGGATTGTTTCCTATTTATGAAGATATGAGCGGCATTTCTGACTGCAGATATATATTCACAATGACGGGAAGATCCGCCGGGAAATATTTTCTTTGCCTTGATGATGAGATAGCAGTGCCGAAAGGTTTTGCGTATATAGATATACGGGAGCTGAGGCGTAGACTGGGGAAGGATAACTCTGAGACAGCCGATATTCGGACGCCGGAAGCGCCCCACTATTTATCAGAGGACAAACCTGAAGACAGACTGCGTTTCGCCGCCGAATGCTTCAATGCCTATGACGAAGTCTACGCAGCTTTCACCGCCTTCCACCTGGACCACTGGTATCGTACCAGCCGTTTTTGCGGAAGATGCGGAAAGCGTATGATATATGGAAAGAAAGAGCGCATGATGGAATGCCCGGACTGTGGAAATCAGGTGTACCCGCGCATAAACCCGGCAGTGATCGTCGGGGTGATCAGCCCTGACCATAAAAAATTGCTGGTGACGCAGTACGCACGCAGCCGCGGTGTCAAGGTTTGTGCATTGGTTGCAGGCTTTACCGAGATCGGAGAGACGTTCGAGGATACGGTGAGGCGTGAGGTGATGGAAGAAGTAGGGCTGCGGGTGAAGAATATTCGCTATTATAAGTCGCAGCCGTGGGGCATCGCGGATGATATCCTTGCGGGGTTCTACTGTGAGGCTGAGGAGGGGCAGGAGATTCGCCTGGATACGGATGAACTGCGCTCCGCCGTGTGGCAGACTCCGGAGGAGATTACCGGCCAGCCGGATAATTTGAGCCTCACGAATGAGATGATGATCTATTTTAAGGAATTTTGGGGGAGATAATTGGAATAAAATGTTTTATTCCAATTATCTCATGAGGTTAAAACGAGTTTCTGAAATTGTTATGGCGAGTTGGGAACTGAGTTTGAGATACGGGGACAGAAGTTTTTATTTGAGCGCTCCCATAATCCTCCGCTTATACTCCAGGAATTCATCGGTCAGTTCAAAGCCGGACCGGTCGCTCCGCGGCCGGTCTATTTTCAGCTCATTTTCGATGATGCCGGGTGAGCCGGTCAGCAGATAAATGCGGTCGGAGAGCAGGATGGCCTCGTCGATATCATGCGTGATGAGAAGTGTTGAGAGATTGATCTTTTGCATGATATCCAGATACCATTCGTGCATCTGCCCTTTTGTGATCATGTCCAGGGCAGAGAAGGGTTCGTCGAGGAGTGCTGCTTCTGTCGCGGAAAGGTAGGTGCGCAGAAACGCAGCCCGCTGCCGCATGCCGCCTGAGATCTGAGCCGGGTACATGTACTCGGTGCCTTCGAGGCCGAAGACGGGAAACAAAGGTGCAGCTTCCTGCCTTGCTTCCTTTTTTTTCTTGCCTTTCAGAACGAGCGGAAGCGTGACATTATCGATGATCTTCTTGTGGGGAAGAAGCAGATCCTTCTGAAACATGTAGCTGATCTTGCCGGGGATTCCGGTCACTTCTTCGCCGTTCAGAAGGACTTTGCCTTCTTCAGGGGATACCAGTCCCGACAGGATCTGAAAAAGTGTCGTCTTGCCCGATCCGCTGATGCCCAGGAGCGAAACCAGCTCACCTTTATCCAGATGTATGCAGATGTCGCGGATGATCGTACGCCCGTCATATTGTTTTGTGATGTGTGAAGCTTCCAATAAATGCATATGTGCTCCTGATATGGTTAACCGTCAGTCCGTGGAAAGGACTGACGGTTATTTGATGAATTAATAAAAGTGATGCAGCGAATGGCGGTTTTGACAGTACGATTATTGCGGAAGATACTCGTTGGTGTATCCGATGCCTGTCAGGTCATGGCTTGTAAGGCTATGGTCAGCAAGCCATTTGTAGAAGCCGTCCCACCTTGCGGGATCGATCACGCCCCATGCATCCGCATCCGCGATGTACTGCTTGGAGATCCACTCCTGGCTTGCTTTCACCAGCTCCTCGGAACCTGCCAGGGAACCGGTCGTGTCGCCGGCGATCAGCATGTCGGCTGCTTCGTCAGGATTCTCTGCCGCATATTCATAGCCTTTTGCTGTTGCTTCCATGAAGGCTTTGGCAGCCTCGGGATCTTCCTCGAGGAAAGCGTTATTCGCGATAATAACAGGTGTGTAGTAGTCAAGTTCTGTGCTGATGTCGCTGAAGTTCCAGTAATCCACGTCGACACCTTCGATGTCAGCGTTGATGCCGCCCCATCCGTAGAAGATCCAGATGGCATCGGTCTGATGTGCGGCGAGGGCAGCAGGTTCATCGGTGATATCGTTCGGGATCAGGGTGACCTTTTCAAAATCAGCGTCTTCCTGCTCCATGCAGTAGCGGATCATGGCAAGCTCGATGGGAGATTCCCATGTGGAGTAGGTCTTTCCTTCCAGTCCCTTGGGGGAAGAAATGCCGTCGCCTGCTCTGGACATGATGCCTGAGGTGTTGTGCTGCAGAATTCCTGCCACGGTGGTTACTTCGAGCGGTTCGTCCAGGTCGAAGGAAGCAGCCAGGGTGTCCTGTGCATCTATTGCAAACTGTGCCTGACCTGCGGCACACATCAGAACTGCGCTGCTTTCGGGCGGCTGGACAAACTCGACATCGAGGCCGGCTTCGTCATAGTAGCCGAGAGCCTCGGCAGCGTAGAGGCCGGTGTGGTTGGTGTTGGGGGTCCAGTCGAGGCAGAAGGTGATCTTTTTGGGGGAAGCTTCTTCCGCGTGAACCGGCAGGCATGCGCATGCGGCGAGGGAAGCAGAGGCTAATAGTATCGTTAATTTTTTGTAATTCATGAATATTTCTCCTTTCATGCCCCACGCTGTACCTTAGCCCAGGGCATCGTCACATTTTTCAGTACGTTCACCAGCCACATCAGCAGCAGGCTGATGACCACGATCAGAAAGATGACCGCGAACATTTTGTCGAAAGCATAGGCCTTCCGCACCCTTGTCATGTAAACGCCCAGTCCTTCAAACCCGCCCAGCCATTCCGAGATGACCGCGCCGACAACCGCGTAGGAAGCGGAGATGCGAAGCCCCGAGAAGAAGTAGGGGAGGGCGGCGGGAAACTTGACATGCCGGAAGATCTGCATGCGTGTCGCGTTCATGGACCGCATCAGGTTCATATAATCGGCATCGATGCTTTGGTAGCCTTCGAGCAGCCCGACCGTGATCGGGAAGAATGTGGTGATGACGACCAGTGTGATCTTTGGCGCCATGCCGAAGCCCATCCAGAGGACCAGCACCGGTGCGATGGCGATGGTCGGAATCGTCTGCGTGATGATCATGATGGGGGAGAAGGCACGGTTCAGGATAGAAAACCGGTCCATGAGTCCCGCCATGCAGAACGCCAGAGCGACACCGATCAGCAGACCATACGCGGCTTCCTGAAGAGAGATTGACGCATGGTAGCAGAGGTTAGGGAAGTCTGTGATGAAGGCTTTGATAACGCTCACGGGAGAGGGCAGCATGTAAGAGGGAATAGCCCCCGTAACGCATGCCAGTTCCCATAGAGCTACGATAATAAGCAGCGCAACAGCTGCGGGGAGCTTAGCTGTGATATTTCCCGACTTTTCTTTCAATGGAAAGTACCTCGCCTTCGGGCTTGTAGCTGACCTTGATGTATGCTGCGACGGAGGGAGCGCCGGCTCTGATGGCGATGTGCTGGCACTCTTTTACGATGTCCATCAGTTCATCGTAGGGGCCCTCGATGGTGGTTTCGAACGGTCCGACATAATAATTGTATCCGGATGCTGCGATGTAGGCGATGACTTCGTCTACGATGCGGATGAGTTCCTCGTCGTTTGCTGCTGCGGGCAGGCTCTGAATTGCTACACTTGCTTCCATGGTTTTTTGCTCCTTTCTTAAGCGTGGCCGGTGTCCGATAACAGTCTTTTTGATGCCGGACACCAAGTTGATAATTGGACGGACAGCACAGCCACTTAGGATGTGTGTCCTCGCAGAGGGGTTTTATCTCATGGGAACGTAACTTCCTGTGAAATAAAAAAGTCCCACGCAGTATGACTGCATGGGACTTGACGTGTTCGATGAAACAAGGTGAACCGGGGAAGAATGCTTTTTGATAATCATTATTCTCGCGGTTTCACTATCGCTTCCCTACGCCGGTACTATCCGGATCAGGTAATAAGGGTTAACAGGTTTCCCTGAACTCTCAGCTTACGCACCCCTAGCAATCGAACATGATTATATACTATTGGGGGGAGAAGGTCAAGAGGGCTCTTGACCTTCTCGATACTTGTGTTTATAATTGGTAGGAACTATAATCAGAAGTAATTTACCTAAGACTGTAAGAGAGAGGAGACCACAATGAAAACAAGAATCGGCATCATGGGATACGGCAACCTGGGACGCGGCGTAGAGATCGCAGTTAACGCGGCACCGGATATGGAACTCGCGGCAGTCTTCACAAGGCGTGCTCCCGAAACAGTAAAGATCCTCTCCCCGGATGTTCCGGTCGTGCATGCGGATGACGCGGCAAACTGGACGGACAAGATCGACGTGCTCATCCTCTGCGGCGGCAGCGCAACCGACCTGCCCACACAGACACCGGAATATGCAAAACTCTTTAACGTCATCGACAGCTTTGATACCCACGCACGCATCCCCGAGCACTTCGCCAACGTCGATGCAGCTGCAAAAGAAGGCGGAAAGATCGGAATCATCTCCGTCGGCTGGGATCCGGGTATGTTCTCGCTCAATCGTGTATATGCTAACGCTATTCTTCCCGATGGCAACGATTATACTTTCTGGGGCAAGGGAATCAGCCAGGGCCACTCCGACGCTATCCGCAGGATCAAAGGCGTGAAGAACGCAAAGCAGTACACCATCCCGATCGAGAGCGCTCTTGAAGCAGTGCGGGCAGGAGAAAACCCCGAGCTCACCACCAGACAGAAACACACCAGAGAATGCTTTGTCGTTCTTGAAGAAGGCGCCGATGCAGCATGGGTCGAAAACGAGATCAAGACTATGCCCAACTACTTTGCTGATTATGACACCACAGTGCATTTCATCTCTGAAGAAGAGCTGCTGAGAGACCATGCAGGCATGGCTCACGGCGGATTTGTCTTCCGCAGCGGTGCAACCGGCGTCAACAAAGAGCATAAGCATGTGATCGAGTACAGCCTGAAGCTTGATTCCAACCCTGAATTTACTACCAGCGTGCTGGTCGCGTATGCCCGTGCGGCAAAACGTCTTTACGACGAAGGACAGCGCGGATGCAAGACTGTCCTTGACATTGCACCTGCGTACCTCAGTGATAAGAGCGGCGAGGAGCTTCGCGCACACCTCTTATAATTAAAGATACGGAGATATTATTAATATGAAATTACTCAGCTTTGTCATCCCCTGCTACCGCAGCGAAAAAACCATCGAAAAAGTAGCCGAGGAGATCAGGGAGACGGTAGCACAGAAAAAAGATTATGATTACGAGATCATTTGTGTAAATGACTGCTCGCCCGACAATGTATACGACGTACTGGTAAAGATGGCCGAGGAAGATAAAAAGGTCAAGGTCGTCAATCTGGCCAAAAACATGGGCAAGCACTGTGCAGTCATGGCCGGATATTCGGTGGTGGAAGGAGACTATGTTGTCAACCTCGACGACGACTGTCAGAGCCCTGTCTGCGAACTCTGGAATCTGATGGATCCTCTCCTGAATGACGACTACGATGTAGCCACAGCCATCTACTACGAGAAGAAAGAATCCCGCTTCAAACGCTTCGGAAGCGACATCAACATGTGGGTCTCTCAGATCATGCTCGATAAGCCAAAGGGCCTGCGCTTCGAAAACTTCAGTGTGATGAAGCGCTTCGTCTGCGACGAGATGATCAAATACAAGAACCCCTATCCTTACATGGAGGGCCTGATCCTTCGTGTGACCAAGAGGATCACCGGTGTCAAAATGGAGCAGAGGAACAGAGGGGATGAAAACGGTTCGGGTTTCACCCTGGGCAAATCGCTGAGTCTCTTCGTCAACGGGTTTACTTCTTTCTCGGTCAAGCCTCTTCGAATCGCTACTTTCGTGGGTACTTTTTTTGCGATCGTCGGGTTTATCTACGGTTTGTATACCATTATTCATAAGATCATGGTACCTTCGGTCCCTATGGGATACAGTTCTACGCTGGCGATCGTGCTGTTCTCAAACGGCATTATTATGTTCCTGCTGGGACTCATCGGAGAATATGTCGGACGAATCTTTATCTGTATCAATGATTCGCCGCAGTATGTGATTCGGAATACGATCAATGTAGATAAGTAAGAAGGACGTTAATGGGTCAATAGGGACGTTTCTCTTTGACCCATTTTTCTCACCAAATCTAAAAATGGGTCAAAGAGAAACGTCCCTATTGACCCAAAATAAGGAGCAATTATGATTAATGTACTTGTACTTGGTGTCGGCGGCAATGTCAGCCAGGGAATCTTAAAAGCACTCAGAGCATCGGATCTTGATCTTCACATTGTTGGGGCGTGCATCGGGCCGCTTTCCACGGGGCTTTATATGTGCGACGAGGCGTACGTCTCGCCCTACGCGAACGATCCGAAATTCATCGGATGGCTCACAGGCCTCTGCAATGAGAAGAACATCGACATCGTGCTGACCGGTGTGGAGGAAAACATCCGGGCTATCGCGAAGGACATAGAGACCTTCCGTGCGGGAACAAAAGCGATCTTTATCTCTTCCACCTACGAGCAGCTGCTCATCGGACAGGATAAGCTTGCCACATGCCGTTGGCTCAAGGAGAACGGATGCAACTATCCGGATTTCTGCGAACTGACCGACAAAGAGGGCTGCGCAGAGCTTGCGAAGCGCACGGGCTATCCGCTGATCGCAAAGCCATGCTCGGGCAAAAGCGCACAGGGTATCTTTTTTATCAGAAATGATGAAGAACTGGCCCGTTTTTCTGGCACCGAAGGGTATGTGCTGGAGGAATGCCTGGGAACCGACAAGGACGAGTACACGGTCGGATGCTATTGTAATAAGGAAGGCCGCCTGATGGATGTGATCGTCATGCACCGCGACCTGCGGCATGGCACGACGATGCATGCGGTGGTGGTCGAAAATGAGGCTATCCGTGCCGAGGCCGAGCGCATCTGCAAAGCGTATAAGCCCGGCGGTCCGATGAACATTCAGATGCGCGTGGATAAAAACGGACGGGCTGTCTGCTTTGAGATGAACGTTCGATTCTCGGGAACCACGGCCATGCGCGCCAATTTTGGATACCGCGATGTGGAGGCCATGATCCGCGAGTATGTGCTCGGTGAGGAGATCGATGGCTGCTTCAACGTAAGACCGGGCGAGGCTTTCCGTTATGACAATGAGATGTATATTTTTGGCGATGCGGT
>CAMNGN010000064.1 GCA_946538475.1 uncultured Blautia sp. | reverse complement strand
TCTATGTTTTTCAGAATGGTACGCGGGACTTATGCCCGCCAATGGAAAAAAATGCTCATGATCGCCTTCACGATCGCCCTCGGGGCTTCGCTTGCCACGGCAATGCTCAGCGTGGTGTACGATGTCGGGGACAAGGTGAATCAGGAGCTGAAAACATACGGCGCCAACATCACGGTGGTGCCGAAACAGGCCTCGGTCGTAAATAACCTTTACGATGTGGAAGGAGGAGACCCCGTATCGGAAGGGGCCTACCTGCGCGAGGATGAGCTCGGAAAGATAAAAACGATCTTCTGGGCGTTCAATATTGTGGACTATGCGCCGTTCATCAACGCGCAGGCAACGCTTGATGACGGGAGCGATGTGACGGTGGTCGGCAGCTGGTTCAACCACCATATGAATCTCCCCACAGGAGAAGAACTGGATGCGGGTATGAGCAGCCTGAGATCCTGGTGGGAGATAAAAGACGGACACTGGATCGATGAACAGAGCAGCGAAGGTGTGAGCTCTGCCATGGTAGGCAGTGCGCTGGCCGAGAAACTCGGCGTCTCCTCGGGAGATACGATCCACATTACCGGCAGCGCTTCGGACGAGACGCTCACCGTTGCCGGAGTGTTTGAGGCAGGCGGTGAGGAGGACGATCAGATCTTCACGCTGCTCGACACGGCACAGGCTCTGGACGATCTGGACGGCTGTGTGAGCAGCATCGAAGTCAGCGCGCTCACGACACCGGATAACGAGCTTGCCGTAAAGGCGGCCAAAAACCCGGCGTCTCTTACCATCGCGCAGTACGAGACATGGTACTGTACAGCCTATGTAAGTTCGATCTGCTACCAGATACAGGAAGTGATCACGGATTCCGTGGCCTCGGCCGTGCGTCAGGTGGCGGATTCGGAAGGTGCGATCCTGGAAAAGACGCAGATGCTCATGCTTCTCATCACACTCCTGAGCCTTGTCGGATCGGCCCTCGGTATCTGCAACCTGGTCACCGCGAGCGTCATGGAGAGAAGCAGCGAGATCGGTCTGATGAAGGCTATCGGAGCGCAGAACGGTGCGATCACAGGGCTTGTGCTCAGCGAGATCTTTATCACCGCGATCATCGGAGGAGCTGTCGGTTTCCTGGCGGGCTTCGGCTTTGCTCAGATCATCGGCAATACCGTGTTCGGCTCGGCCATCAACATGCGCCTTGTCGTTATCCCGATCGTGGCGGTCTTGGTTGTAATTGTGACTCTGGCAGGCAGCATCCCGGCTATCCGTATGCTGCTCAGACTGCAGCCTGCAGAGGTTCTGCACGGAAGATAACGCTGAGGAGACGATAAATCATGAAAAAGAGAAAAATGTTCTTGCGGATGATCACCGCATCGCTCATGCGGCGCCGTTCGCGTATGCTGGTGGCTTTTCTGGCCATTGCGATCGGGGCGACCATCCTGTCCGGACTGATGACCATCTATTTTGATGTTCCCAGGCAGATGGGCGCGCAGTTCCGAAACTACGGAGCAAACATGATCTTCACCCCGACGGGCGAAGACTTTACCAATGAAGATCTCGAGAGCGGTCTGTCGCACATCAAAAGCTCGGATCTGGTAGGCGCCGCGCCTTACCGTTACGAGACGGTCCGTATACACGAGCAGCCGATCATGGCCGCCGGGACAAGCATGGAAGATGTAAAGAAGACCAGCCCTTACTGGCTGGTAGAAGGAGAGTGGCCCGCAGCCGCAGGTGAGGTCATGGTCGGACAGGGCGTGGCCGAAAGTCTTCAGCTGAAACAAGGCGACACAGTGGCGATCCGCTACACCGAGGAGACCGAAGAAGGAGCGGAGGAGGAAGCCGCGGACAACGAGATCGATTATAAGGTCACCGCGGTCCTCAGCACCGGCGGTTCCGAGGAAGACTATGTGTATATGAATATGGAGGATCTGGAGGAGCTCACCGGTCTGGCAGGTTCGATCGACCTGGCCGAGGTCAGTATCTCCTCCGGCGCAGATCAGCTGAACAGCTACATGGAGCAGATCAACAGCGAGGTGCCTTCCGTTGATGCACGCCTGGTAAAACGAGTCACGGCATCCGAAACGACGGTCCTTTCCAAGCTGCAGGCTCTGGTACTTCTGGTAACTGTCATCGTTCTGGCCCTGACCATGATCTGCGTGGCGACCACGATGACCGCGGTCGTTGCGGAGAGACGTAAAGAGATCGGACTCAGAAAGGCGATCGGTGCATCGGACAAGAGTATCGTCACCGAGTTCATGGGAGAAGGAATGATGCTCGGCGGACTCGGCGGGATCGTAGGCGTCTTTCTGGGCTTCGCGTTTGCGCAGACCATCAGCAAGCACGTGTTCAGCAGCTCGATCATCTTCAGACCGGGTCTTGTTCCGCTGACCATTGCCGCATCGATACTGGTAACGGGCATCGCATGCCTGTCCCCGATCAGGAGCGCGACCAAGGTAGATCCTGCGCTCGTATTAAAAGGAGAATAACAGATGAGTCTTTTGGAACTTAAGCATATCTATAAGATCTACGGTGAGCTTCATGCCCTGGATGATGTCAATCTGAAGGTGGAAAAAGGTGAGTGGGTCTCCATCATGGGCCCCTCAGGCTCCGGAAAAAGTACCATGATGAATATCATCGGCTGTATGGACAAGCCCTCTAAAGGCGAAGTCCTTCTGGACGGTGTCGACATTGCACGTGAAAGCGGTAAGAACCTTACCACGATCCGCAGGGACAAGATCGGACTGATCTTCCAGCAGTTCCACCTTGTCAACTATCTGAACGCACTGGAAAATGTCATGCTTGCGCAGTACTACCACAGCATTCCCGATGAGAAGGAAGCGCTGGAGGCCCTGGACAGAGTGGGCCTTGCCGACAGGGCAAAGCATCTGCCCAGTCAGCTGTCGGGCGGCGAGCAGCAGCGTGTGTGCGTCGCAAGGGCGCTGATCAACCATCCGGAGATCATTCTGGCCGATGAGCCGACGGGTAACCTTGATGATGCCAACGAAGAGACCGTCGTGGACCTTTTCCACAAACTGCACGATGAGGGAACCACGCTGATCGTCGTCACCCACGACCCCGAGGTCGCCGAAGTGGCGCAGAGGACGGTCGTTCTCCGAAACGGAAAGATCCACAAGGAGACCGTCAACACGAACTTCACCGGAAAGATCAGATTCCGCGATTGACACAGCGTAAAGACTGTTACGGGAATGGAGGTTCATGATATGAAGAGAATACAGGCAGTGGCTGCGATCACAGCCGCAGCGTTCATCCTTGCCGCGTCAGGCTGCGGCGGCTCGGGAAGCGCCAAATATAAAGACGGGACCTACGAAGGACAGAGCGAGGTTTACGAGAACGATGACGGGACCGAGGACGGCAACGGCTATGGCGTGGTAAAACTCACCATCAAGGATAACGCCATCACGGAATGCGAGTACAAAACCTACGAGCCGGACGGCACGCTGAAGGATGAGAATTACGGAATGCAGAGCGGAAACGTGGCCAACAAAGATTTCTTCCGCAAGGCGCAGAAGGCTGTGGCAGCCTGCGATGAGTATGCGAGTCAGCTGATCCGGAGCGGACGCGTGGACGATGTGGACGCGATCTCCGGCGCCACCGTAAACTATAACGAGTTTGTCGAGGCGGCAAACAGAGCACTCGATAAGGCAAAAGAATGAAAGCATCAAAAGTGATCGGTCATATTTTGAGAACGGCAGCAGGTCTGTTCGTGCTCGTGGGAATTCCCTTCCTGCGCACGGACTACTTTGCTGCGCTCATCGACCCCTCGGCCGACGCGGTCTCAAGCGCATCGGTGATATTGGATAAGCCCTCAGGGCGGTATCTGGTGATGATCAACCGAGCCGAACATCCCGACGAAGAAAAGCTGAAGGACTGGAATCTTTTCTTCAGCGGGGAGGATGTGAGCTATATCTTTGAGGATATCTCCTGCTCTGTGGCAGCGGCCGACGCGGGCGGTATGGAGCTTGCTAAAAGCTTTCAGTCTCAGCTTCCCGAAAACCAGATGAAAATTTATCCGGAAGATGGTACAATGCTCTTATCGAGGGCAGATCATGGAAGGTTTGACATCATGATCCTGTCGGAAGAGTATGCGGAACAGGTCCATGCAGAGACGGCCATGACAGATTCTGTCGATGTGATCACCGTCACACAGACCTGAGAGTGATAATCTTTGACAACGGAAAGGAGCGAAAATCAGATGCTTAGAAAATGCAATGCGGTGATCAGTATGTTGATTCTCGCTCTTTTTATCGTGCACGCGGTGGCCGGCGGTTTTCAGCTTACCGGGGTCATCCCCGGGGGAAACAGAGGCCTCACCGTTCTTGCACGCGGAATGGTGGTCCTGATCGGCATACACATGACGATCGGGATCATTTTGACGTTTCAGACGCTCGCAGGAGCACGCCGCAGCGGAGGAGCGCATTATTTCAGACAGAATATTCTGTTCTGGACACGGAGGATCAGCGGCTTTGCGCTGATGTTCTTCATGCTTTACCATGTCCTTTTGTTCCTCGGAGAGAACGGAGATGTGTACCGGCTCAGGCTGTTTGCGGTGCCCGAGCTTGTGTCCCAGATCCTGCTGGTGCTGTCTCTTATCGTACACCTGCTGACCAACATCCGTCCGCTGATGATCGCGCTGGGGATCGACGGGGGCAGGGCCTTTATAAAGGACATTCTCTTTGTCCTCGCAGTCGTACTTCTTCTTTGCGGAGCTGCGTTTGTAGTCTATTATCTCAGGTGGAATGTACTTTGGCGTTATCGTTGACGGAGTGATCATATGGAAAAGGTCAATATCATCGGAGCGGGCCTTGCGGGCCTTTCTGCCGCCTGCAGTCTGGCGGAAAATCATATTCCTTCCCGGCTTATCTCGGTTCAGCCTTCCGAACGGGCCCAGTCGGTCCTTGCGGCGGGAGGCATAAACGGAGCGCTGAATACCATGGGAGAGAATGACTGCACGGAGAATCATATGGAAGATACGCTCCGTGCGGGTGTGTACATTGCGGACCCGGAAGCTGTACGCGGTATGACGAAAGCGGCGCCGGGCATTATATCGGACATGCACAGGATCGGTGTGCCGTTTAATTTGAAAGACGGAAAGATCGTACAGCGAAATTTTGGCGGCCAGAAGAAAAAACGAACGGCCTATGCCAAAAGCAGTACCGGAAAGATGCTGATGACCGCGCTGATCGATGAAGCCAGAAAACATGAGATGAACGGCCTGATCGAAAGATATGCCCACCATGAGCTCTCCGGGCTCCTGATACAGAGCACAGAGTCCGGAAAACGGGAGTGCGTCGGGGTGACGGTCGCCGACACGTACAGCCACACGCAGCAGTCGTTTGCGGGAAAGACGATCCTGGCTTTCGGCGGGATGAACGGGCTGTTTCCGGGCATCACGACCGGAACGACGGCAAACTCGGGAGAAGCCGCGGCCATCGCGTTCTCTGCCGGCATCCGCTTCAGCAATCTGGAGATGATCCAGTACCACCCGACGACGATAGGCATCGCCGGAAAACGCTGCCTGATCAGCGAAGCTGCCCGCGGTGAGGGCGGCCGACTGTTTGTGATGCGCGAAGGAAAACCATGGTATTATATGGAAGAAAAATATCCCGAGCTGGGCAATCTTATGCCCAGAGACGTGGTATCCAGAGAAAGCTGGTTTGTGCTGCACGATCCCACGTGCGGCGATCAGGTGTATCTGGACATGAGCAGCCTGAGCAAAGAAGTATGGAAAGACAGGCTGCCCGACCTGCGGGAAGAAGTGATGCACTATCTGGGCATCGATCCCGCAAAGAAACCTGTCCCTGTAGATCCTGCGATCCACTACTTTATGGGCGGGATCGATGTGGACATCTGCCATCGTACTAACATAGCAGGCCTCTACGCCGCAGGCGAATGCTGCTCCCAATATCACGGCGCAAACAGACTGGGCGGGAACTCCACCCTTGGCGCCATTTACGGCGGAAGGGTTGCGGCGAGGGATCTTGCGGAAACACTCATGACTTTAAAAGAAGAGCATGAAGATACGGAGAATTCTGAACCGGAAGGAAACGCGGCGGATGAAAAGCCGGGAGCGGAAGCAGTCCTCTCTATCGGCGGGATCCTGAAGGAATCGCTGGGCATCGTCCGCGACGGTGAAGAGATGGAAAACGGTCTCGAAAAGCTGAAAAAACTTGAACTCAAAGCAAGTCAAAGCGAAAAACGCAGACTCTATCTGGCAGAGGCGATCCTCCTGTCGGCACTTTACAGGAAGGAGAGCAGAGGAGCACATTACCGGAGAGATTATCCCGGGAAGAATGACGCATTCCGGGGCCTTGTGACGGCGGAGATGACGGAAGATGGAATACAGATTGGAAATATGGCGGCAGGAGAACAGTGACTCCCCGGGCCGTTTTCAGACGATCCTATATCAGACCGGGGATGAACGCGAAACGGTCGCGACAGCCCTCACGAATATCAACAATACACCCGGCATGCAGGACATAAACGGCAATCCCGTCGGCGAGATCGGGTGGGAGTGCAGCTGCCTGCAGAAAAAGTGCGGCGCCTGCGCTGTGGTGATAAACGGAACGCCGGGGCTTGCCTGCGACTCGTTCCTGCGCAATTATATAAGGAAAAAAACCATAAAACTGGCCCCGCTCAGCAAATTTCCGCTGATCCGGGATCTTTGGGTGGACAGGAGCATCCTGCGGCAGGATCTGAAAGAACTCGGACTCACCGCAGCCGGAGACTTTGCCTTTACAGACCGAAACAACGACACAGCCTTCGAGGCATCCAAATGCCTGCAGTGCGGCTGCTGTCTGGAGGTATGTCCAAACTATGTGCCGGGCGGAAAATTCTTTGGCGCCGCCGGGTATGTACCCGAGACCAAATTTTTGACAGCCCTTTCATCCGAAGAGGCAAAGAGACTAAAACCGGCTTACATGACGCACATATACGGAGGGTGCGGAAAATCTCTGGCCTGCAAAGACATCTGCCCCGCGGGAATCGACATAGACCGCCTTCTCAGCAGATCCAACGCCGTCGCCGTGTGGGGGAGAAAGAAATAAATTCTCAGGAAAACAAAAAAGGATGGTGAGCATCTCCTGAAAGGAGCTGCTGCACCATCCTTTACATTTCCTCAGTTTTCCTTTAGTATAAACTCATACTGACCTTCCCGGTCCACCACCGCGATCAGCTTCTCGAACCCGGTATCAAAACGGATGCACAGATTATCACCCGAGTCATAGATAGACACTTCGCACACGCTATCCTCAAAAAGCGGAAGATACTCGGCAAACTGCTCAGTGAAATCACGCTCAACTCTCCTCTCGGCAGAAAGCTGCGTATTCACCCGCATCTCGGTATAATGCACATAAAGGCTGTTCACCTTCAAAGTACTCTGGGCTTTACAACTCTTAAAATAGCTGCCAAGCATCATATAGACGATATAGGCAGTGGCAAGCTGTGTTTCACTGCCGTTGCCCTCACTCTGATTGATGTTGGATGTATTCAGGTCGATCTCGGTGTAATTATCCATTTGTCCCTCCTGCCCTCTCGGACCGCACTGCATTTGTGCGGTATGCAGAACACACTTCGTATCATTTTTCTATATAACACACGAAGGCTTTTCTGTCAACATCGAATACTGACCTCTTTTGACCGATAGCCCGCGGAATGTCTGTCGCTCAGCGGCAGGCAGCGAAGAGGATTGCCGGCTATCTTTGAATGACACGTCCCGCGGTTTAGCAATTGCCGAAAGACATTTAATTTGGTATACTGAAAGATAAGGCCGTACAGGCTTAAAAAGAAAGGAGCTGCGGGTTACCGCAGTATATGAAAATGGACTACGATATTATCATTATCGGGGCAGGCCCCGGTGGGATTTTTTCTGCCTATGAACTGATGAAACTGAAACCGGAACTCAAAGTAGCCGTATTTGAAGCAGGAAACGAACTGAGCCGGCGAAAATGTCCGATCGACGGAGTCAAAGTAAAATCGTGCGTCAAATGCAAAACCTGCGCCATTATGAGCGGGTTTGGCGGCGCCGGCGCCTTCTCGGACGGAAAATACAACATCACCAACGACTTCGGAGGCACCCTCTACGAACACATCGGCCGTGCAAAAGCCCTGGAACTGATGCATTACGTGGACGAGATCAACGTCTCCCACGGCGGAGCCGGAACAAAGCTTTACTCCACGGCCGGGACACACTACAAAAAACTATGTCTCCAGAACAAACTGAAACTGCTGGAAGCCTCGGTACGCCATCTGGGAACCGACATCAACTATGTGGTGCTCGAGAACATCTACAACGAGCTGAAAGACAAAGTGGAGTTCCACTTTAACGAGCCCGCAGAACATGTGGAAGCACTGGACGAAGGCTACAGGGTCCACTTTAAGGATTACACAAAGGAATGCCGCAATTGCATCATATCGGTAGGGCGGAGCGGCAGCAGATGGATGGAAAAAGTCTGTGAAGAACTGGAGATCCCCACCAATTCAAACCGTGTGGATATCGGCGTCAGAGTAGAACTGGACGCAGATGTGTTCTCGCACCTGACCGACGAACTCTACGAAAGCAAGATCGTCTACCGCACCGAAAAGTTTGAAGACAATGTGCGTACCTTCTGCATGAACCCCCACGGGATCGTGGTAAACGAAAACACGAACGGCATCGTCACGGTAAACGGCCACAGCTACGAAGGGGCGGACAAACAGACAGGCAACACAAACTTTGCCCTGCTGGTCTCCAAACATTTTTCGGAACCCTTCCACGACAGCAATAACTACGGTGAAAGCATAGCCAGGCTTTCCAACATGCTGGGCGGCGGAGTCATTGTACAGCGCTTCGGCGATCTGATCCGCGGCCGCAGGAGCAACGAAAAACGAATCGAAGAGAGCACGGTGCGTCCCACGCTCAGCGCGACCCCGGGCGATCTTTCGCTGGTACTCCCCAAACGTATCCTCGACGGCATCATCGAGATGATCTATGCGCTCGACAAGATAGCCCCGGGTACGGCCAACGACGACACTCTGCTTTACGGTGTCGAGGTAAAATTCTATAATATGGAAGTACAGATCGACGAAGATCTGGAAAGCTGCCATAAAGGTCTGTATATTATCGGAGACGGAAGCGGCGTCACGCACTCCCTCTCACACGCATCTGCGAGCGGCGTTCATGTCGCCCGGGTGATCTGCGGATAACCGGGTATCGCGAAAGGATGGAACAGAATGCTGATCACAAACGCGCTTGTCTATGGAGAAGATTTTCAATTTCATCGAGGTTTTATACAAATAGAAGACGGCAGGATAAAAAGGACCGGAGAAGATACGAAGCAGTGTCCCTGTGACGAAGAGATTCTGGAAGCAGGCGGCTGCTTCGCGATCCCGGGCCTCATCGATATGCATTTTCACGGCTGCATGGGGGCAGATTTCTGCGACGGAACGCAGCAGGCTGTCAGAACGCTGGCCGAGTATGAGCTGCAGGCCGGAGTGACCGCGATCTGTCCCGCCACGCTCACGCTCCCGGTACCGGAGCTAAGGCACATCCTGGCGGCGGGGGCCGAATACCGCAGGAAGCAGCTTGCAGAAAAAGCAGAAGGTAAAAAGCCGCATGAGGCTGACCTGATCGGCATAAACATGGAAGGCCCGTTCATCAGCCCGATAAAAAAGGGAGCCCAGAACGGTGCTTATATCATTCCCGCCGGCACGGAAATTTTGGAAGAGTTCCTCAGTGCGGGCGAAGGTCTGGTAAAAGCTGTGGGGCTTGCCCCCGAGGAAAATCCCGGATTTGAAGAATATATCGATGCGGTAAAGGAAAAAGTGCATGTTTCCCTGGCGCACACCAATGCCGATTATGAAACGGCTATGGCGGCCATCCGTGCGGGGGCGTGTCATGCGGTACATCTTTTCAATGCGATGCCGGCTTTCGGCCACAGAGAACCGGGCACGGTCGGAGCAGTGTTTGACAGTCCCAACGTGACGGCGGAGCTCATCTGCGACGGCAACCATGTGCATCCCGCGGTCGTGCGATCTGTATTCCGGCTGCTCGGCGCGGAGAGAGTCGTCCTGGTCAGCGACAGCCTGAGGGCTGCAGGCCTTGGCGACGGTCCGATCATGCTGGGCGGGCAGGAAGTCATCGTGACCGGAACGAAAGCTGTGCTGAAAGATGGCGGAAATCTGGCCGGCTCCGTCACCGATCTGGCAAAGTGCCTGCGCATCGCGGTGAAGGAGATGGGTATTTCGCTTGAAGATGCAGTGAGGGCCGCAACGGCAAACCCTGCACGCGTTCTCGGTGTTTTACAGGAATATGGGACGCTGCGACCCGGAAAACAGGGAGACGTGGTTCTCCTTGACGAAGATCTGCGCGTGAAGACAGTGATCAAAAACGGAACAATCATAAGTGAAGGCATCAAACAGCTGCCGGACACTTTAAAATAAAATACGTGAGGTAAATAATGAGAGAAAAATATGAGAGCCTTCCTCTGACAACTTTAAGAGATCTGGCCAAGGCAAGAGGTATCCGCGGAATTTCCTCCATGAGAAAAGCGGAACTTGTCGAAAGAATGCTGGAGGAGGACGAGAAAGATAAAGCGGCAGCGAATCCGGACGGTGGAGAGGCTGTGACTGAAGAAAGAAGCAATGAGAACAGACCGGCAGTGCAGGAGCAGGCTGAAGAAAAGGAAACTGCGGAAGCCGAGAGACCTGCGCCGGAGCGGAGAAACG
>CAMNGN010000063.1 GCA_946538475.1 uncultured Blautia sp. | reverse complement strand
AAGCGGATTGCCGGTTACCTTTGACTGTGCCTGTCAATCCCGAACAGGCCATGCTCCTTTAGATAAATAAGTGACTGCTCCACATCCTTCACCGTATTGGCTTCGATCGTGATCGGCACATTGCACCCCAGTGTCCGGTAAAGCCTGTCTGCCTTTTCCCAGTCGATACACCCCTGTCCCACCGGGAGATGATCGTCAAACAGCCCCTCATTGTCGGAAAGATGTATATAACCTATCCTGCCTTCCAGCATCTCGAACCATTCTTCCATAGACGTCCGCGAATATTCTGTATGCCCTATATCAAGGCACACTCCAATTCTCGGGTTATCTATCCTGCGCATCAGCTCGACGATCGGAACCGGGTCCACATCCATGGAATTCTCCACAAAAAAGTCAAAATCAAACTCAGACGCAAGCTCCATGAGGAACTCGGCAGTTTTGTCGGCCCAGCTCTGCATATATCCACCGCGCAAAAAAGCTGCGCAGGCAGAGTGGAATACCACGTTCTTTGCGCCAAGCACTTTGGCAAGCAGGCAGCTCTCCCGCATCCTCCGGCAGGAAAGCCTTCGGAAGAGGATGTCGCCGCTTCCGGGATTAACATCAATAAAACAGCCGTGAAGAGATGTGACAAGTCCTGAGTGTCGGTACCTTTCAATCATCTTAATAGGCCGCTCGTCTATGTTCAAAACGAGCGGCCCCGATAATTCTAATACCTCATACTTCAGATCAAATCTCCGGGCCAGGTCCCTCCATTCCTCTTTATCAGAATAGTGCGGCTGTACCTGTATAAGACTTGATCCATTATGCATAAATGTTAGCCTCGAATCCTTTTACGGTATCTTTAAGGTCTGCGGAAGCAGGCTTATCATCAAGGTCGATCAGATCATGGGCAATTTTGTAAGCCTCGTTATATCTCTTTGTCATATTGCGAAGACGTGATGCAAGATGATCAACGATCATAATGACCTCTGTGGGATTCTCTTTGAACAGCACCTCAAGATCTTCGGGATAGATAGCTTCGATGGTTGTCGCTTCTGCAACAGCCACTGCGGTTGCACTGCGTTCCATATTCTGAAGCATGCCCATCTCGCCGAAGAAAGAGCCGGATGCGATCTCGGTCAGCATCTTCTCATCCGGTGTGCCATATCCGGTAAAGATTCCTACATTACCGCCCTGGACAGAGTACATGCATTTTCCTTTTTCGCCCTCTTTGCAGATGATCGTTCCCTTATCGTACTGCTGGATCGCAGGCATGCTGCCCTTTGTGCTCTTACGGATATAATCTACGCTCGGCTCAGAAATGGCTACTGCCTTCCTGGATGCCTCACGGTGCTCTTTAATGCGGGCAAAGAAACCTTTTCTGCTCTCTTCGCTGTCAAGATCAAGTTTGGAGATAAGCTTGGCGACTGTAAGATAATTTGTTGTCACGTTACGCAGACGCTCGCTCAGATGGATCAGGATCTCATAGATTGCTTCCGGATGGCTCGCAAACAGTTCCTTCAGTTCGCTGTCTTTATATTCATTAACAACCGTACCGTCGATCGCAGCAACAGCGCTTGCGCTTCTCGGATAAACATCTACAACCGCCATCTCTCCGAAGTAGCTGTCTTTGCCAAGTTCGGTCAGAGTCTTCTGGCCATCCTGTCCGAGTGCTGCGACGATTGCCACGCTGCCGTCTGCCACACGATATAAGGTATCTCCGAGTTCACCTTCTTTAAAAATGATTTCGCCCTTGTTGAATGATCTTTCAGTCATCGTTCTGTACCTCTTTTTTTCCTTTCTTTTAAATTAAATATCAGACCCATTGCGATAAGCGATGGGTCTACACTTGATACAATGCTGTGTATCAGATCAGCCTCTTCACCAGCGTCTCCGGACTCACCGCATAAAGCAGCGCATTCTCTCTCGTGATCGAACCGGCTTTGTAAAGCCGCAGCAGTTCCATATCCATGGACATCATGCCCTCGTGCGCGCCGCTGAAGATCGCATTCTCGATCTGGTGCGTACGCCCGTCACGGATCAAATTCTGGATAGCGGTGTTCACCTTCATCATCTCGAACACAGCCACCTGTCCGCCGTCCTTCTTCTGGATCAGCCTCTGCGACACCACGGCCCTCAGTACGACCGAAAGCTGCAGACGGATCTGCGCCTGCTGTTCGGCAGGGAACGTATCGATGATACGGTCTACCGTCTTGGCCGCACCTGTTGTATGCAGGGAAGAAAGCACCAGATGCCCGGTCTCTGCGGCGGTGATAGATGTCTGGATAGTATCCAGGTCACGCATCTCACCGACCATGATCACCTCAGGAGCCTGACGCAGTGCTGCTCTCAGCGCTCTCGGGAATGACCGCGCGTCATTCGGTACCTCTCTCTGACTGATCAGTGATTCTTTATGTTTGTGCAGATACTCAATAGGATCCTCAATCGTGACGATATGACCCTTGCGATGTCTGTTGATCCAGTCAATGATGCAGGCCAGCGTTGTACTCTTGCCGCTGCCCGCAGGCCCCGTCACAAGGATCAGTCCGTTTTTGATCCTGCCAAGTTCAACTATACTATTGGGAATATTCAGCTCCGAAGGATCGGGAAGAGTAAACGCGATCTTTCGGAATGTACCCGCCAGTGTTCCTCTTTGATAATAAATATTGCAGCGGAAACGGCTGACTCCGGGAAGCGGAAATGAAAAGTCGTCATCCCCGTCCTTTTCCAGCTGTCCGATGTCTCTTTTTGCCAGTTCATAAGCCTGTCTGACCAGTTCTACCGTATCATCAGGCATTAAGATATCGCCCCCAACGGGCACGATCTCGCCGCGTATCTTTGCCGAAACAGCTGCCCCCGGAAGAACAAAGACATCCGATGCCTCCTTCTCGGAAGCGATCCGCAAATATTCTTTTAATTCCATTGTCCCTCCATCGCTACCGTCATTTTGTGTTTGCCCCAGGAGATATGGCCTCCCTCGTCATCGGAAAGGAGCGCCTCACAATCGAGGGTATGTGTTCCTTCCTGCTCCGTCCAGACTACCTTATCACCGTCGATGCTCATATTATCGGGAAGCGCCTCAGCAAGCTTTTCCAGGTATCCATCCCGGCTGTCTGTCTCCGATGCTGCCTGAACCGAAACCGCATCGAGCTGTGCAAAGCTCTTCTCCGCTCTCGAGTTCACTACGTACGCTTCTTCGGTAACCCTGGCGCTTCGATCTGTCAGTGCCAGATTATTCCGAGCCATCATGTACGAAAGCAGCCCCAGGATACTCATACTCAGAATGACCACGATGAGGATGATCGATGCCGCTCCCGGTCCAAATGATAATTTGCTCTTCTGCTGCATTTCTACACTCCTCTGTACCATGTCAGCGGGAGCGAAAACAGCTCGACAGCTTCCTGTCTGCCCTGTTCAGGATCCTGCTGGCTCACGTAAGCATTGAGTACACCGTCCCACATTTTTCCTGTTTCCTGCTCTGTATAATTACCGGACACCATGACAGAGTAGCCGTCCATGGCCTGTGTATAGTATCCGTGGGCTTCCACAAAGCCAAGCGATGTAAGTTCCTCAACCGGATCATCAGACGCTGTGATCGATTCCAGAATATTCTGCGATTCGGAAAGCGCCTGCGTCTCGATCCGGGCACGGTCTGCCATCTTGCTTGACTGAGCAAACACCTGAACCAGAACAGTCAGCGTTATCATCAAAAAAAACACGGCGATCAAAATTTCAATCAACAAATAATCCGATCGATTCCGTCTTCTCATACTTCTGTCTCCTTACCATGATGCACAGCGCCGCGCAGGTCATATAAGTCCTGCCATTACGCGCCGCACCGGACCGCCGTCTGCACGCTCACCGTCTCGCCGGCCTTGTCAACCATGTCTACAGTGAGCAGCTGTCCTTCCATCGTCGGTTTGAATTCCCGGACCTCAGTGATCTCCACGCCGTGATCGGGAAAGAATTCCGAATCGGCGCGGGTAAACTGTTCGTACAGTTTACCGTCGTATTCGTAGATCCAGGTGACATACTCGGTGCCCGAAATATCCTCATGCATTCCGAGAACCGTCGTACCGTCGTGCTCTTCTATGTTTACAGAATCAAGGGTATCCTGCGCGCGGACCATGCTGCGCACATAGGAGTAGAGCACACGGTCTGCATCGTTCGCGTCCATCTGCTCCACGTTCCCCCGGTACATCTGCGCACCAAACAGGACCAGCAGAACGGACATCATGGCGAACAGTGCCAGAAGCACAAACACGAAAAGCCCCTGCATTCCATGCCTTGTTGTCGTTCCTTTTTTCATCATGTCCCCGCTTTCTGCTCGATTACCCGTACATCCGGGAAAAGATTCGACGCAAACGCGCTATAGCTCACCAGATAAAGATCGTGATCGTACGACAGCCCGTAATTCTCTTCCAGGTAGTCGACGCCGCTCGGATAAGCTCCCTCTACTGCATAGCATGTGAGGGCAGCTTTTTTGACCGCGTTATACACCATCTCAGTCTGCTCTGCATGCTCAGTTTTATCCAGATAAGTGACTGCGCCCCACATGCCGCCGATCAGCGCCACGATAAGGAGCACGATCACAATGTCTCTTTTTGCCATCTTATCCTCCCTCCCCTTACGAAATGGCTAAGGGATCGATGATTAGAATGAATTTGCCAGAATTCCGATCATCGGAAGCATCACCGAAAGGAGAATGGCTCCGATCACGATGGAGAGAAGCGCGATAAGCGTCGGCTCGATGATAGCTACGATCGATGCGATTCCTTCTTCCACCTGCTCCTCGTACATATCGGAGATTTTTCTCATAACCTGCTCCTCACGGCCGGTCGTACTTCCGATACGGATCATACGATCGTCGAGGCCGCCAAACAGTCCCGACTGAGAGACCGCATCGGCAAAACCATCGCCCGCACTGAGCTTTTCTTCAATACCTTTGACCTTTTGCTTTACTTCCTTGTTCGAAAGAACGGAAGGAAGAATTCTGAATGCCTCCAGGGTCGGGAAACCGCTGGACATCATGATGGAAAGCACGCTTGCCACGCGGGAAGCGTTAAGCTTAAGGTCGAGTCTTCTGACCGCCGGAAAGATCTTTCTAAGCACATTCATCACGCTTTCGCGGGAATTGCCGCGCATCATGACCACGCCGATCAATACAAGGATCACCAGTATCGCTACCAGGATCAGCACTACCCAGCCGATCACAGAACCTGCGTTCATCAGAACTCTGCCGGTTCCGCTGATGTCACGGCCCATACTGTTCATAACACGCTGGAATACAGGAAGAACCTTCCACACCATGAGTGATACGATCACAACGATCATGATACCGAGTACCAACGGATAGGTCACAGCATTAATGATCGCTGTTTTGATGCGGGATTCCCTGTCATAATAATCAGAAAGTCCCGACATTACACGATCCATCTGACCGGTCTTTTCGCCGATGCCTGTCAGCTCAACCATATATTCCGGCCATCTTTCGTCTTTCTTCAAAGCCTGATACAGAGAACCTGTCTCGTTCAGCTCTTTATATACAGAATCATAAAGATCCGCATACTTACTGTCTTTGGATGATTCCGCGATCGTTTCCATGCCGTCGTACAGCGGCAGGCTCGCGTCGAGCAGCAGTCCGACCTGACCGCAAAAGCTCGCGACCTCGGCAGAATCTACCTTATTTTTAACATCGGCCATTTTGAACCTCCATGCACCTTCTAATAAAAACGTTCCACAACATAGTTGCTGGCATTTATAGCGCCGACTGCATTTGTCGGGTCAAAGAATCTTTCCTGACCATCCACGACAGACATTGTCCATGCATGGTAATAACCGTCCGCATAACCGATCAGAAGCCGCGAAGGAATACCCTGAGCACGAAGCATACTGATGGTGACCGCCGAAAGATCCTGGCAGATTCCCGAACGATTATTGTAGCACATATCGACTGCAGGCAGCTCACCCGCACCGATCGTCTGCGCACGCACATAGTCATACGTGAATTCCTGTGCTATCAGGTTGCAGATCGCATCGAACTTCTGCGAATCCGTCATCGAATCGTCCGTGATCTCGTCGGAACGAAGTACTGACGGAGAAGTCGGCGTGTAATTGACATACTGATTTGGCACCAGGAAGGCCGCATTCGGGACCATCTCGGAAACGTTCAGGTCAATCTTTCCACCTGAAGCAAATTTTGACCCACTGACGTTCTCGAACAGAGAAATGCTATAGCTTCCCGGTCCGAACTGCAGCGGCAGCACCTCGTATTCACCTGTATTTTTCAGATCGTACAGCAGCTGATTACCGTTATACATGACCTGTACTTTCATGGCATTGACGCTTGGATTTGCAACGGACATCATGGCATAGCCATCGGTAAGATGCGAACAGTCCAGTCTGAGATTACCGTCTATACGCACATCCAGACCTTCAGCAACGGGCCACACTGCATTTGCAGAGGATCCGTGAGCCACTAAATACAGGAATACAGCGCTAAGAAGGGCACCTGCTATGAGGCCGATTTTCTTAGAAGTCCGCAGATAATACATCGAGCACATCTCCATCCGCATTGAGGAATACGATTCCCCAGCTAACATCGTTGTCTAAAATCTGTCCGGTAACAGGAGCAGAAGATTTGACCTCCTGTCTGTCAAAAAGTACCGATCCGTTCTCACTGTAAAGAACTGCGGAAACCGCATCTCCGCCGATTACAATGTCGAGTGTCATCGTGTCGCCCTTAACGGGACGCATGGTCACTTCGCCGAGCTCCTCTTCGGAAGCCTCAGTGTCTGCATCAGTAGATGTTCCTGCTGCGGCTGCCGTTGCTGCATCTCCTCCCTGTGCCTGAGAGGAACTTGCTGCGCTCATCGCTGCCGCGTCAAATCCGGAACCTGTTGTTGCGGATGCAGTGCCGCCGCCCTGTGCCTGTGAAGAGCTGGCTGCGCTCATCGCCGCTGCGTCCATACCGCCGGTCGTTGTTGTAGTGCTTCCTGAAGTCTGGGTTCCTTCGCCTGCATTGGCTTCGGGAAGAATATTCACCGAAATAGCTGTAGCCTCGGACGGACCTGATGTCCCGGCTGCTGCAGCTTCTGCCGCTGCATCTGTGGCAGCATCTGCTACAACAGCGACTTCTTTTCTGTAAGCAAGGTTCTCCACGCCAAAATCACCGTTGACGACCGGAGCCCATGCTCCCTCTTTGTTGACGGGAAGGCTGACAACCGAGCCGTTTGATGCAGTAAAGCATCCTTCATCCATCAATACATAATAGTTTTTCTTCATTTCCAGAGAGACAGGAAGTTTAATGGAAATGTTTGTTCCCCCGCCCCATACCAGACCGTTCATCTCCTCTTCGGTAAGAGATAAAATCTGAACCTGCGACTCATCTGCAAACGACACGGCGTAAACTTCGCCCTCATCATCATACAGATGAAGTTCTCCTGTTCCCCTTACAATATCTTCACGGGGAAGATATATATTGAGTGAATCGCAGAAGTGTTCCGCCGGCATTTTATCGCGCGGATACAGCATAATGTAGCCCATGGTCTGAGTCAGATCGACTTCAGGGACACCTGCATAGGGTTGCTGTGGTCCAAGGCCTTCTTTCCATTCGGCCGCCTGCACCGGCATAACTGTCACCATCATTGCCAGCGCAGCCATCAAAGCAATTTTTTTCATTCAAACACCTCTCCTTCTCTTACTCTCCTGCAGATTAATACAAAACGTCCGTCGTCTCTACGTGTGTGGTCACAGGTTGTCAGAGTGACAAATTCGTCTCCGAATGTCGCCGTTATACCTGTATCATAGAGGGCATTCTCTTCAACCTCGTCCAGCCACATATCGACGTCGATCTTGTATCTAAGGTCCGCATTGTAGCGGAAACCTTCTTCATATTCATCATAGTCTGCGGAATAAAACGCAGCCATGATCACATAGGTTCCGCGGCGCATCAGTGTATCGAAAGTAACTATCTTATGCGCCTTCCAGTAGTCCTCCTGCTTAAAAGCATCCAGACCACCGAACATACTGCCGTTTCGCATGTGATGCCCGCTCACTACAATGTTGTAGCTGGGCGTAAAAGGATCACATTTGGCATCCATGATGATCTGCCCGTTTTCATTGTCATTGCCAAAGAAATCATGGTGCAGATAAAATTCGTTATCGCTGCTCCTCTGAACAACCGGATAATCCACCTGGGTATCTTCGATGACGATCCAGGCTACCAGGTCTTTATTCAGATCATAGATATCTTTCAGCTCGGGAAGAATCTTTTTCTTGTCGAGCTTGATTTTTTTCTTCTGATTATAAGAAAGCGCACCTTTTCGCTGGCTGCGATTGATTGCCTTTGGTTTTCTGCCTACCAGCATAGGAGCGTCGTGCTCTTCGTACTCAGGGATATAGGCCTGACGCCATCTGAGTCCCGGCACATAGTCGAGCATGTAATCCACAACATCAGTACTCCAGACGATCTCCTCTTCGGGCTCTTCTTCAGCTTCTGCCGGTTCTTCCTTTTTAGAACCCTTTTTTCCGGACGATTCACCTTCTGATGAATCTTCTTCAGAATTATCTCCTGAAACTTCGTCCTCTTTTGTACCGTCCTTGGCAGAAGATTCCGGTTTCGTCTCTTCGGAAGAAGATACCTCTTCCTCATTTTCTTCTTCAACCGAAGTATCTTCGGCATCGTTCTCATCGGCTTCTTCGCCGGATCCTATGCTCTCTTCCTCATTTTCTGCATCTGTATCTGATCCTTCATCAGCATTATACCCTTCAGCATCAGACAATCCGGCATTGCTGCCGGACTGTCCATCTGAAGATTCAGGCTCTTCGGATTTCAAACCGCTGAGCGCCTGCTCTCGCATTTTGGAGAGATCTTCCATTGTATCATTGTTTTTCTTTGCCGCCCATTCGTACATGACAGGGTAGGAAAGAGCAATGCCAAATGAAATCACTGCAACCAGGATCAATACGATGCGAGCGCTGCGCTTCATATTAAGCCTCGCCTCTGCGTCTTCTGCCTGTCACTACAAGCAAAATTACAGCGAATGCACCGATTGCACCAAAGACAAACGGATAAATCGGCAGGTCATCGCCTGTTCCGAGCAGACCGCCCCAAAGCGGAGTGTCATAGTCGAACAGGTCAAGCAGTTCTTCAAGTTCCTCTTCCGTCTTTTCTTCAAGTCCGGGCACGATACCTGCTTTCGGAACTTCAGGAATAAGGCTGTTGGTGATGGTGTAGCCATCCATCAGCATGTAGTATCCCGGAACGCCTATCTCACGGATTTCGTAAGTGTATACGTGACCATATCCGTCATCTACCGGCAGGTCGTCAAATGCATAACTCCATCCGGTGGATGCTGTCAATGTACGAGTGTCGAATACGGCTCCGTCACGGATCAGCTGTACAGTGATGAACGAAGGTCTTCTGCCTGCTGCGTCAGCGCTGTCCTCCCAGATCTTGATGCCGGAAATACCTGTATATTCTGTCGGGGTTCTTGGAATCAAGGTATTTCTGATCACGGTTCCTTCTGCAGTAGTTGTGTATCCGTCTACCGGATCCTCTGTCACAGTGTATGTGATACGTCTTCCGGATGCATCCGTTGCAGGAAGATCTGCAAAGGTGTATGCCCAGGAATCTCCTGCGCCTGTGATCGTTGCGGAAGCAACTTCTCTGCCATCTGCAAACAGGTGAATGGTAATGCTGCCCGGTCTGGTGCCGTGAGCATTGCTTTCATCGGACCAGATCTTGGTTACGGTTACCGGAATCCTTTCGGGTTCAGGTGTAGGTGTCGGCGCCGGTGTCGGCGTCGGAGCAGGTGTCGGGGTCGGTCCCGGTGTAGGAGTCGGTCCCGGTGTCGGGGTCGGTCCACGCGGCACTGTCGGGGTCGGAGTCGGCACTCTGTATATCGGCGTTGTCGGGGTCGGTCCGGGTGTGGAGGTCGGTCCCGGTGTCGGGGTAACCGTCGGTGTTACTGTAATTGTACCTGTAGGTGTCGGTGTTACCGTTATCGTTCCTGTAGGTGTAGGTGTTACCGTTCCTGTAGGTGTAGGCGTCGGTGTATTTGTCGGCGTTACTGTAGCCGTCGGTGTCGGGGTCGGTGTATTTGTCGGCGTCGGCGTCGGCGTGTTCGTCGGGGTCGGCGTCGGTGTAAACGTTGGAGTCGGGGTCGGCGTGTTTGTCGGAGTCGGGGTCACGTAGTTGTTTGTGAACTCGAATTCCGCAGTCGCCGTCGAACCGGGTTTGACCTCCAGCGTGATACTATTGTTCGCAGGACTTATAAGCGATGTTCTTTCAGGCATGCTGCTCAGATCTTCGCTTACAGTATATTCGCCCGGTACGGTCGGGACGGAAATTTCTGCCGATGCAACAGGACCTGTGCTTCCATTTGTAACAGCCACAGGAACGGTTGTGCTATATCCGTTAGGACCGGTCACGTTGAACTTAAATGTACCATAGAAGGTACCGTCTCCTGTTGCGGGTACCGATCCTGCAACCGTAATGTGTTTGACGATACGCAGTTTTCCTTCAGGTTTATGTTCATTAATGATAGTAAAGCCTGTGGAAGCCGTTCCTGTGATCCTGGACTCATAGCCTGCAGGAACATTAACTTCGGCCACATGATAATCTATCTTCTTCCCGGTCTCATCTCTCTCATCAAGGCCTGTCCAGGAATATGACCATCCATTTTCAGCATTAAGTGTCTTTTCGCTCTGAACCTTAACGCCTCCCTGCTTAGGATCTCCATTATACAGCTGGACAAGAATCTCTTCCGGACGGGTACCGTCTGCGTTTTCTCTGTCGTCCCAGCTCTTTGTAACATCTATATGGACATAGGTGTT
>CAMNGN010000062.1 GCA_946538475.1 uncultured Blautia sp. | reverse complement strand
AATTATCTCATGCGCTCTTTAACTTTGGCAGCTTTACCTACGCGCTGTCTCAGATAGTTAAGTTTTGCACGGCGTACTTTACCATGGCGGATTACTTCTACCTTAACAACATGCGGGGAATGCAGCGGCCATGTCTTCTCAACACCGATGCCGTTGGATGTCTTGCGGACAGTAAAGGTTTCTCTGTTGCTGCCGCCCTGTCTCTTAAGGACAGTACCCTCAAAAATCTGGATTCTTTCGCGAGCGCCTTCTTTGATGAGTGCGTGTACTCTTACGGTATCGCCTACTCTGAACTCCGGCACTTCTGCTTTGAGCTGCTGCGCTTCAATGTTTCTGATAATCTCGTTCATGTCTGTTTCTCCTTATCTGATGTATTTGGATGTTCATAATACCCGACGGTAAAAGCGGACCATCTTATTTTCTGCGCTGCCGATGCCGGGAATCCGCATGCCCGTTATCAGCAACGCAAATTATTATACACTAAACTGACGCGGAGTGCAAGCATCAACTTAAAATCTTGTTATTACTGTTCATTCGCAAGAGTGAAACAGAGGGACGGTTCTCAATGAGAACCTTCCCCATGTACTCATTGAGAACCGTCCCTCTGTTTCACCAGCACAGCACCTCATGCCCGGTCTCGGTCACCAGCACCATGATCTCCCACTGTGCGGAAGGCAGCCCGTCATCGGTACGGACGGTCCACCCGTCATCCTCATCCTGCCAGATATCCTCTTTGCCCATGTTCACCATAGGCTCGATGGTAAAGATCATCCCCGGAACCATCAGCACTCCGCTGTTCTCCTCGGATGTATAGCTGACCCAGGGATCCTCGTGAAACTCGAGGCCGACCCCGTGCCCGCCTATCTCGCGGACGACCGTATAGCCGTTGTCAAGCGCATGCTGATGCACGGCATGCCCCATGTTTCCGATGGGCGTCCATGGCTGTACTTTTTCCAGCCCGGCCTCCATACACTCTTTTGTAACGCGAACCAGACGCTCTTTTTCGGGACTCACTTTTCCGATCATGTACATGCGGGAAGAGTCCGAAAAATATCCGTTATAGATGGTCGATACGTCAACATTGACGATGTCTCCCTCTTTCAGAACCACATCCTCCGACGGGATACCGTGGCACACCACCTCATTGATGGATGTGCACACGCTTTTTGGAAATCCGTTGTAATTCAGAGGAGCGGGAATTCCGCCGTGGCGCACGGTGATCTCGTGCACCCAGTCGTCGATCTGCTGCGTGGTCACTCCGGGTCCGATATGTTCTCCGACATAATCCAGAACGGCAATGTTGATCTTGCAGCTCTCCTTTATTTTTTCGATCTGCTCCGGTGTCTTGATCAGATCATGATCCAAGACAGGAACTCCTTTGCGCCGGAACATCTCCATCTTTTCGTCAAATGCCTCGTGGCATTTCTTGTATTTTCGACCGCTGCCGCACCAGCAGGGATCGTTTCTGCCAATTTTTACCGTCATTTAATTATTCACTCCGCAGTCATAATATCATTCAGTTCCGAAATCATCTCTTCATCCTTCAGCCTGAACTTTACTTCCACTCGACGGGAAGCGTCTTTGTCGACATTGCCCGAAGCATCGAGGATCGGGTTGGACATGGAATGACCGTTGACTGTCAGATAGTCCTTAAGATCGATGCTTTCCGAAGAGGACAGGAAGTCTCCTTCGATCTCGAGCAGATAGTTCGCAACCGAAAGCGAACGATTCTGCGAAAGCATCAGGTTGTAAGCGTAATCGCCTTCATCGTCTGTGTATCCGTCTATGATGATCTCGGCAAGGTACGGCTTGAATTCTTCGCTGAGCAGCACTTTGCAGTAGATCGGAAGTACCTGCCGCAGCGCATCCATACCGTCTTCCGTCAGCTCGGCGCTGTCATACTCGAACATGACGTTGGCATCCAATGTCATGGCACCTGTCTTGGAATCGATATCCACACTCACATTGTTGGAAGCAAATTCCTGTCTGAGGGATTCGACCACCTCGGCCTTCACGCCGATGATCGCATCGATCTTCTGCTGCTGCGAAGCGATCTGTGCCGTCTTCTCATCGAGAGCTGTCTGCTGCTCGGTAAGCTGCGTCGCCTGTTCGTCAAGCTTTGTCGCCTGCGCATCCAGCTGTTTCTGCTTTTCGTCCAACTGCCGCGCCATCTCGGCCAGGAGCATTTTCTGCTCACTCATCTTTTCGTCCGCCGCACTGAGCTCTTCTTCCTGCTCCTTAAGTGTGGTCGCCTGTTCATCGAGCTCCATCTGCTTTGCCAGAAGCTCCGCGGTATACTCCTCCTGAAGAGCGATCTTTTCATCCCGCTCTTTTATACTGTCGTTGTAGCTTTTCTGCGCCTGAAACAAAGTGACGCACATGATAAGCACGAAGAGAAGCAGGACGCCGGCCATCATATCGGAGTAGGAACGCCAGATACTGAATCCGCCATCATCGGATTTTCGCTTTTTGCGCACTTACTTCACTCCTTACTTAAATATGTTAAATCTGCCTTTCTGTGCCTGGCGGGAAATCTCGCTGATATTGTCTGCGATCTCCTGCAGGAGCTGTGTCTGTTCCGCATTCTGCTGTTCCAGGGAACGCTGGAGCCTGCGGATGGCCTCCTGCTGCTGCAGTCTGTCACTGCGGCCGGTCTGCAGTTTAGGCTGCGATCCTCCCGTTGCCGTGCTCTCGTTCTGTGCCACCTGAATATCCCGCAGAAGTCTCTTCACTTCGTTCATCGTCTGATACGACTGTTTCTGATACTCTGCATATTCTTTCATGTTGGCATTGAAATCTTCGATGAGGCGTTTGTTCTCCTGCTGCACCTGTGCACTGATCTCCTCCGTCGCATTGATGTTCTCGACAGCGGCGCCGGCAGCTTCCACATAACGCTTCATCGTCTGGTTGCAGGCCACCCAGAACTTGGCCGCAGACTGCTCGGAATCTTTCATATATTCCACTATATGCTCGTAATCCTGCTGCTGCTGTTTCTGGATACTCTGATTGTCCTGCGTGATACGGGTGGCGGTGGCCATAAAGCGGTTCTGCAGATTGCCCATCTCGGTGACCGCTTCGGTGATCGCCTGATCCTGCTGCGCGTAGGCGTCGCCCATCTGCTGACTCAGCGAGCGGTACAGGTCGCTCGTATACTCGGTGGTTTCCGTCAGTGATTTTTTCAGCTGCTTCAGTGCATCGTTAAAATCATCAAACTGCAGCTGGAAACGGCTGCTCATCTCTCTCATAAATATATCGAGAATATCCTGTATGGCTTCCGTCTGCACCTGGGTCACCGAATTGACCAGCGTGTCCAGCGAATCGTTCATCTTTTGGAACGTGGGCGTGATGACCTGCTCGAAGCTGTTCGCCATCGATACGGTAAACTGCTCCGTCATCTGTCTCATGGCGTCCGTCTGGAGCTTCTGGCTTGCCACAAGGAGATTGCGCGAATCATTCTCGGCCGATGGCATCACATAGCTGTGGAAACGGTTGAGGAACATCTGCAGGGCTTCCTGCATGGCCGAATAACCGCTCTTTGCACCATAGGAATAGATGATGGAAAACGCAATACCGTAGATCGAGGTGAGGAACGCGACCTTGATACCGTCGACAAGAGAGGATACCGAACCGGTGATCGCCTCGTAATTGTTCGGATCAAAGTTTTTGAGGCCCCACACAAGACCGAGGAATGTTCCCAGAATACCGAGGCTCGTAAAAATGTCCGGCACAAGGTCCATGAGCCTCTTGTGTGTGTAAATGTCAAGCTCGTCACTGTTGATATAATCCTCGACGTCGCCGATACCCTCCTGGGTCTTGCTGATGTCATCCGAAAACTCACGAAGCTTTCTGTCGAGGAAACGATGCTCGAAAGCGCCGTCCAGAGCAGTCAGGTCGGAGGCTTTTGCCTTGCCCGGAAGCTTGAAGATCGATGCAATTTCGTCTGTTGCCCTTTTCAGTGCTCTACCGACGTCGTCCATACGGTACATTCCTCCGAACATGCCGGCCAGATAAAGGACGACCATCACGCCGAGGAAGATAAAGTTGTAGAGCATGACCGCAGGCTGATTCTGTCCGATGAACCATGTCATCGCTATGCAAGCCGCCGTTACCAGGAGGAACAGCAGCAGATTCACCAGTTTTTTGCCCATAGTATACCTCCTTTACCGAAACATTATACACCATTCCCTGCTTTTTTTACAACATTTCTTTGTAAACAGTGCCGTAAGTCACACATTTTTCAAAATTTCCCGCTGTTATTGCGGGCCTTCTTTAAAAGCAAGGGCGGATATAGCCTTTTTCCAAGGAATATCCGCCCTGTCCGGTGATCTCACCTGTTTAGTTTACGCTGTCTTTGCAGCAAATATATAATGCGTTATCAGCTTCTCAGCTCGATGCCGAGGCTTTCCAGTCCGTTCAGGATCTTCTTCATCGCCGCATTGATCTCGTTCTCTTCCAGAGTCTTCTCGTTATGTCTGAACACCAGCGCGTATGCCATGGATTTGAATCCCGGTTTGATCTGGCTTCCTTCATAGATGTCGAAAAGTTCACAGCTCTCGAGGATCTTTCCGCCTCTCTGAATGAGAATATTCTCGATCTGTCCGGCTGTGACCGCTTTCGGAACCACCATACTCAGGTCTCTCGTCACTGCCGGGAATCTTGCGATGCCGGTGTATTTGTAATCGAAACCCGCAAAGTCAAGGACATTCAGGATATCGATCACCGCGATATATGCTCTTTCACCGATGCCATATGCGTCAGCCACCTCGGGATGAACCTCGCCCAGGAATCCGATGTACTCATTCCTGTAGTAAATGTCCGCCTGACGGCCGGGATGCAGATACGGTCTTGCGCTGCCCGGACGATACTCGGCCCGTTCCTTCATGCCGACTTTTTCCATGAACTCTTCGCATACACCCTTCATGTCAAAGAAATCGACTTTTCCGTACATGCCCAGAGTGAAGAGCGTACGCTCCTCCGGAAGCTCGGTGAGCGGAAGTGCCTTCGGCAGATATACATTGCCCATCTCGTAAAGACGCACTTCTTTGTTGCGGCGGTTATAGTTTGTCGCCAGCGAAGTCAGCATACCGTTAAGTGTGGTGGTACGCATGATGCTGTAATCCTCGCCCAGAGGATTGCTGATGGTGATCACACTCCGAAGAGGACTGTCCTCGGGAATTCTCAGTTTTTCGAAGACCTTGGGGCTTTCGAAAGAGTATGTCATGCCCTCGGAGAAGCCGCAGTATTCCGCCACATCCCTCGCGATCGCCTCGATCCTGAGTTTGAACGGCAGGCTGCCTGTGGTTGCCTCGCCGGTCGGCAGTGTGGTGGGTATCTTGTCATAGCCGAAGAATCTGGCCACTTCCTCCGCAACATCCGCAAGGCAATGGATGTCCTGACGGAAAGTCGGAGCGACGATCTCGTTCGTCTTCTCATCGTAAGTAAGCTCGACACCCGCAAGATAGTCAAGCATCTGCTCCTTCGTGAGGTCTGTTCCCAGAAGATCGTTGATCTTTTCGGCATCGAACGGAACTCTCGAAGGCTCTCTTGTCTCGCTGCATACATCCACGATGCCGCCGACGACCTCGCCCGCGCCGAGTTCTTCCATCAGCTGGCAGGCTCTGTCGATCGCTGCAGACGCATTGTTCGGGTCGAGGCCTTTCTCGAACTTGCCGGAAGCGTCGGTACGAAGTCCGATCCTCTTTGCTGACAGACGGATGTTCGGGCCGTTGAAATTGGCCGCCTCAAACAGGACTGTCTTAACGTTGTCGGTGATCATGGAGTTTTCACCGCCCATGATGCCGGCGATACCTACCGCTTTGGCTCCGTCGCAGATCATCAGGACGTCTTTGTCCATTGTTCTTTCCTGGCCGTCGAGGGTGGTGAACTTCTCACCGTCATACGCGCGGCGCACGATGATCTCTCTTCCTTCGATCATATCCAGGTCATAAGCGTGCATAGGCTGGCCGAACTCTTCCATGACATAGTTGGTGATGTCGACCAGGTTGTTGATCGGTCTGATACCGTTGGAAGCCAGGCAGCGCTGCATCCATTTGGGCGAAGGGCCGATCTTTACATTCTTCACCACTCTTGCGCAGTAACGCGGGCAGAGTTCTTTGTCTTCCACCGTAACTTTGATATAGTCGGAAGCCTTCTCATCATTGCCCTTAACCGTAACTTCGGGCGGGCAGAATTTCTTGCCGAAGGTAGCCGCAGCCTCCCTTGCAATACCGATAACTCCGTAGCAATCCACTCTGTTGGATGTGATCTCGTACTCGATCACCGCGTCATGAAGTCCCAGTGCTTCGATCGCGTCAGAACCGACGACCGCATCGTCCGGGAAGATATAAATACCGTACTCCGGTGCTTCCGGGTACATCTCGCGGGTGCTGCCCAGCTCTTCGATGGAGCACATCATACCGCAGGACTCTACACCGCGGAGCTTGCCTTTTTTGATCTCAATGCCGCCGGGTGTCATCTTTCCGTCATGTCCGCCGGCTACACGGCCTCCGTCGAGGACTACCGGTACCTTGATCCCTACCGTCACGTTAGGCGCTCCGGTGACGATCTGCACCGTCTCCGTTCCGATATCCACCTGACACACGATCAGCTTGTCCGCATCCGGATGCGGATCGATCTTTGTGACCTGTCCGATCACGATCTTATCCAGATCCCGGTCGAGCTCCTCATAGCCTTCCACCTTTGTTCCGGACAGTGTCATTGCATCTGTATATTCCTGTGCAGTCACATCAAGATCCGGCACATACATTTTTATCCATGATAATGAAGTATTCATCTTTTTCCTCCGAAAGTCTGTATCAGAACTGTTTCAGGAATCGTGTATCATTCTCGTACAGCAGTCTCATGTCATCAATCTCATATTTCAGGAGAGCGATACGCTCAAGGCCAACACCGAACGCGAAGCCTGTGTACTCCTCCGGATCGATCCCGCACATGGTAAGGACATTCGGATGCACCATACCGCAGCCAAGGATCTCGATCCAGCCCGATCCTTTACAGAAACGGCAGCCCTTACCGCCGCACTTGAAGCATGAAACGTCCATCTCTGCCGACGGCTCTGTGAACGGGAAATGGTGCGGACGGAATTTGGTCTTTGTCTCCGGTCCGAAAAGTCTCTCGGCAAATTCCTGCAGGGTTCCCTTGAGATCGGCAAAAGTGATGTGTTTGTCGATGACAAGGCCCTCGATCTGATGGAACGAAGGTGAATGTGTGGCATCCACCTCATCGGAACGGAACACTCTTCCCGGTGCGATCATACGGATCGGCAGCTTGCCCTCTTCCATCGTTCTCGCCTGTACCGGCGAAGTCTGGGAACGCAGCAATATCTGATCGGTGATGAAGAAAGTATCCTGTTCATCTCTGGCCGGATGATCTTCGGGAATGTTCAGCTTGGTAAAGTTGTAGTCCGCATATTCGACCTCGGGGCCTTCCACAACTTCATATCCCATGCCGACGAAGATACGCTCCACCTCTTCCAGAGCGATCGTGTTCGGATGTCTGTGTCCGACAACAGCCTTTCTGGCAGGCAGTGTCACGTCGATGACTTCCGCTTTCATCTTCTCTTCGCGGATGCGCTTTTCCAGACCTTTTTTGGACTCTTCGAGCATCTCCTCGATCTGCGCGCGGGCTTCGTTGACCATCTGGCCGACTTTCGGGCGTTCTTCCGGAGCAACGTCCTTCATTCCCTTCAGAATAGCGGTCAGTTCACCTTTCTTGCCGAGATAGGCAATTCTCACTTCGTTCAGTTTCTCAGGATTGTCCGAACTTTCGATCAGCTTTTCGGCATTTTTTGCCAGTTCCTGAAGCTTTTCCCTCATATTCATGGTTCTTTCTCCTTTATTGATGTTACTATTCACAGTCCATAGACTGCGAATAGTAACGGATTCGTCCATGCAAATCGCCTCCGGCGATGGGACGAATCCCTGCATGCTTTACTGTTTCAGGCCGCAATCGCGCAGCAAGTGCGCGATTCGGCTGTGAAAGGTAACTTATACTTGTCGTATAAGACGAAAACTCCGTCCCACGAAGGGACGGAGCTGATTTCCGTATTATTAACGCAATATACCGCCTCAATTCACACAATTGTTACTATGCCACAACACATTGTTCTTGTCAAGAAATAATATGTCTGCCGGCAGATATACCCCCGATTATTTTCTCCTTTCCTCGATCCTCTTACGCATATGCCTGTCGGCGATCCTTAGTTCAGTCTCGAAATAGATATTGATCTCCGCGCCGAAAAGCATAATGTTCATCAGGAAATAAAGCCACATCATGATCAGGATCAGAGCCGCCATGTTTCCGTACATGTTCGAGAAACCGACCGAAAATTTAAAATACAATGACAGAAAGACCGAGAAGATCATCCAGGCAAACGAAACGATAGCCGCACCGGGTGCCTGGCTTCGGAACGTCGATTTTCGGTTAGGAAGGACTTTATACAGGAGAAGAAACACAAAAAACAGCAGCGGGAATGCCAGCAGCGACCGGGCATTGAGGATCTGTCCGATGATCTTACCCGTGATCGGACTGTAGCCCGTAATGATCTCCTGCAATTCTCTGCCGAGCACCATCAGGACCAGACTGCCGATCAGCGCGATGCTGAACAACAAGGTGTATGCCATGGAGTGTATGCGCGTCACCAGCCAGTTTCGGGTTTCCTTAACATGGTATATATTGTTCAACCCGTTCGTGACAGCCTGAACGCCTTTACCGGCAGACCACAGGGCCGTAACACCGGTGATGGGGATCAGCACTGCGCTGCGTCTGTATACATCCGAAACGACCTCCAGCACAAATTCCTGAATACTCTGGGGAAGTGCCTCTACGATCATCTCCCGCATCATATTGTATGTGACAGGCGTATATCTGATCAGCGTCGTCAGGAACATGACAAAAGGGATGAAGGCCATCAGCAGGAAAAAGGAAGCCGACGCCGCGTAAGCCGGGATATGGTCCTTATATGCCCTGTCGATAAAGCCTCTTATTTTTTTTATCACACTCTGTTTTCTGCTTTTCTGTTCACTCATAACTCGCGCGAATTAGATCCGCTGTACTTCATTCCTTTACAAAAAAACGGTATCCGGTGGTGGTCTGATACTGCTCGCCGGCTTTAATCACGGGAGAGTGAAAACCTTCCTGATTTACCGAGTTGGGCTCTGTCTGTGTCTCGAGGCAGAAGCCATGTCTCTTAGTATATACATGTCCGTTCTTTCCCTGCTCGTTCACGACAAAATTGCCTGCATAGAACTGAACACACGGCAGATCGGAGGAAACCTCCATAGCAATGCCGGAAGTCCCGGAATAAGCCTCGGCGATCGGACGCACCTGACCCGGAACATAATCGTCGGTCACATAATTGTGGTCAAAACCGCCTGTGAATATAAGCTGGTCGAAATCGGCATTGATGTCTTTACCGATGGCTTTAAATTTTGTAAAGTCCATAGGTGTTCCTTTGACATCAGCGTACTCGCCGGTCGGGATGGATGCGGAATCCGGCACCGGTGTAAAGCTGGCTGCATTGATCTTCAAAAACTGACCTTCGACAGAGCCGCTGCCCTCTCCGTTCAGATTGAAATAAGAATGATTCGTCAGATTCGCGACGGTATCCTGATCGCACACTCCGGAATAGTGGATCTTCAGCTCATTGTCATCGGTAAACTCATAGCAGACAGTAACCTTGAATTCTCCCGGGAAGCCGTTCTCTCCATCCGGGCTGACGCGCGAAAAAGCGACAGCGTTGTCTGTCACTTCCGCAGCCCAGATCTTCTTTTCAAATCCGTTCGGGCCGCTGTGCAGGTTATTTGCATTCTCGTTGACTGCCAGCTGATATTCTTTTCCGTTTATGGTAAATTTAGCGTTTGCAATTCGGTTTCCGTTCCGGCCGATGGTCGCTCCGAAGAAGCAGCCGTTCACTTCATACTGCTTTACATCGTCATAACCGAGAACCACATCGGTGAGTTTGCCGGTTTTATCCGGAACACAAAGCTTTACAAGGATGGCTCCGTAAGGAATCACCTCGGCATAAGCTCCATTCTTGTTTTCGATATGATAAATGCTGATTTCTTCTCCGGTCGAAAGAGTTCCGAATTTTCTTTCCGATACGCTCATGCTTCCATTCTCCTTCTTCTTATTATTTCTTTTCGTAAAAAAAGAGCCTTGCGGCTCTTCTCTGGCATCCCGAGATGCCGTTCCCTTCTTTTTGACGCCTAGCCGAAGCCAGGTGGGTGTCCGCAACAGACCTTCTGCCTTCCACGACGAGAGGCCTGACATCCGGCCTGCAATATAGGAGTCCCGTAGAGTCAATGTAGGTTCAAAAATAATGAAAGGGGCATCGCACATCTCAGGATTTGTACCTATATTATATATGATACCATCCGGTATTTCAATACTTAAATCGGACAGTTAACATAAAAAACGGTTTCTTTTTGCGAATGAAGCCGCGCAGCAAGCATAAAAGTCAAAGGTAACCGGCAGCAAAAAAACGGCCCCCGAGGGGACCGTTTTTGTGATTGTTTTTGAATTTATACGTCAGATCAAAGCTGCGGGCCTGCAGAAACAAGAGCCTTACCTGCAGCATTGCCTTCGTATTTTGCAAAGTTCTTGATGAATCTCTGAGCCAGATCCTTTGCCTTCTCATCCCACTCGGATGCGTTTGCATAAGTATCTCTCGGATCAAGAATGCCTGTGTCAACGCCCGGAAGCTCTGTCGGAACCTCGAAATCAAAGAACGGGATCTTCTTTGTCGGAGCCTTGAGGACATCGCCGTTCAGGATAGCGTCGATGATGCCGCGGGTATCCTTGATGGAGATTCTCTTGCCGGTGCCGTTCCAGCCGGTGTTGACCAGATAAGCCTTCGCGCCGGACTTCTGCATCTTCTTTACCAGCTCCTCAGCATACTTGGTCGGATGAAGCTCAAGGAATGCCTGGCCGAAGCAAGCGGAGAAGGTAGGAGTGGGCTCGGTGATGCCTCTCTCGGTACCAGCCAGCTTAGCGGTGAATCCGCTCAGGAAGTAGTACTGGGTCTGCTCCGGAGTCAGAATG